>NZ_JBQHUC010000007.1:0-118373 GCF_052065395.1 Bariatricus sp. HCP28S3_F11
TGTCCTTGACGATGGGGACACCTGCACCTGTCCGCAGACGATTTCTTTCTCGGTCTGCTGTAAGTGGTTCCGCTGGGCGGTCTTGCCGCTGGACGGGACGCTGGAAGCGGAAATTGTCCGGGATAAGGACTTGAAACGCTGTGCGGTCTGCGGTGGCGTGTTCGTCCCCAAATCCAACCGGGCAAAATACTGCCCCGGCTGTGCCGCCAGAGTTCACAGGCGGCAGAAAACAGAAAGTGAACGGAAAAGGAGGTCTGCTGTGGACAGTTAGGAGCGAAAAAAGCCTTGATTTATCAGGCTTTGCAAGCCCCAAACCGGGGCAGGTGGTATAAAGTATCGCCCGCCCCGGAAAACGGGCTTCTAACCGTCCACAAAACGAACTATGACAAATACCATCTATATCCATCAGCCGGAAAAGGCGTTCAGCTTCACCCGGCTCCCGAATTTCCTCTTTGAAGCCCCCACATTCAAGCCCCTGTCTAACGAGGCAAAGGTTCTGTACGCCTTTATCCTGCGCCGGACAGAGTTATCCCGCAAGAATGGGTGGGCGGATGACTGCGGACGGATTTTCCTGTATTACCCTATCTGTGAAGTGGTCACACTGCTCCATTGTGGGCGGCAGAAAGCGGTGAATACCCTGCGGGAACTGCAATACGCCGGACTGGTGGAGATCCAGAAGCAGGGCTGTGGAAAACCCAACCGCATTTTCCCAAAATCCTATGAAGCGGTTCCAAACACCGACTTCAAGAAATCCGGTTCTGGTACGCCGGAGGACTGAAAACCGTACCCATGAAGTACGGAAATCACTCCTGAGACGTACGAAAACCGGACGGTATATAGAAATACGAAATACAAAGATAAAAAGATTGATTTATATTCTATCCATTCCAATCCTATCCGAGCTATTTTCTGCGGGATTTTCCCTGTGGAAAACCCCGGATAGGAAAGGAATGGGGAAAGGAGCAGAATGGCAAAACACGCAATTTTACGGTTTGAGAAGCACAAGGGCAACCCGGCAAGGCCGCTGGAAGCCCATCACGAAAGACAGAAAGAACAGTATGCCAGCAATCCCGACATTGACACAAGCCGGAGCAAATACAACTTCCATATCGTCAAGCCGGAGGGACGCTATTACCACTTCATTCAGAGCCGGATTGAGCAGGCCGGGTGCCGAACCCGCAAGGACAGCACACGGTTTGTCGATACGCTGATAACCGCCAGCCCGGAGTTTTTTAAGGGGAAATCCCCAAAGGAGATACAGGCGTTCTTCCAAAGGGCGTCGGACTTCCTCATTGGCCGGGTAGGACGGGAAAATATCGTGTCGGCGGTGGTACACATGGACGAGAAAACGCCCCACCTGCATTTGACCTTTGTTCCGCTGACAAAGGACAACCGCCTGTGCGCTAAAGAGATTATTGGCAACCGGGCAAACCTGACGAAGTGGCAGGACGATTTTCACGCCTATATGGTGGTGAAATATCCCGACTTGGAGCGTGGGGAGAGTGCCAGCAAGACAGGCCGGAAGCATATCCCCACCCGGCTTTTCAAACAGGCGGTTTCCCTCTCCAAACAGGCCGGAGCCATTGAAGCCGCCCTTGACGGCATTAACCCGCTGAACGCCGGAAAGAAAAAAGAGGAAGCCCTCTCCATGCTAAAAAAGTGGTTCCCGCAGATGGAGAACTTCTCCGGGCAGTTGAAAAAGTACAAGGTCACAATCAATGACCTGTTGGCGGAGAATGAGAAGTTGGAAGCAAGGGCAAAGGCCAGCGAAAAAGGAAAGATGAAAGATACGATGGAACGGGCAAAGCTGAAAAGCGAACTGGACAATTTACAGCGGCTGGTTGACCGTATCCCGCCGGATATACTGGCGGAACTGAAACGTCAGCAGCGGCACACGGTAAAGGAAAGGTGATAGATATAAGCAGAAATTTTCGCCGCCTTTGTGCGGCATTGTACCTTGAAAACTGAATATGGAGGACACTGGATGGCAAAAAGCGAAAGCGATATTTTTACACCCCGGACAGGGCAGGTCATACAAGCAGAGAACGGCACGCAGTATTTTGTATGTGGGAACAACCGTATAAAAATCTCCGAACACTTCGCCGCAGGCGGGAAGCCCCTCGGTGATCTGATTGTAGATGTGGTGCGGCATACCGCAGAAAAAGCCGCTTCAACCTGATAGCCCATCATTGATAACACGCCCACGCTTATGATATAATTGCCATAGAGCAAAAGTATTGTAAGCGTGGGTTGTTTCTTTAGAAGGAGGATTTTTAACGGTGAAACAACCTTACAATACTACGATTTACAACACGGCGCTTTATATGAGATTGAGCCGGGACGATGAACTGCAAGGAGAAAGCGGGAGTATTCAGACACAACGCATGATGCTCCGGCAATATGCCGCCGAGCATAGCCTGAATGTCATAGATGAATATATCGACGATGGATGGTCTGGAACGAACTTTGACAGGCCGGATTTTCAGAGAATGATTGATGACATTGAGGACGGGAAAATCAACTGCGTTGTTACGAAGGATTTATCCCGCTTAGGCAGAAACTACATTCTGACCGGCCAATACACGGAAATCTACTTTCCCAGCAAAGGAGTCCGCTATATCGCTGTCAATGACAATGTGGACACCATCAACGGAGAGAATGAGCTTGCCCCATTCCTCAACATTCTGAATGAAATGCACGCCCGCCAGACCAGCAAAAAGGTAAAGGCGGCCATGCGGACACGGTTCGCAAATGGCGCACACTATGGAGCCTATGCTCCGCTTGGCTATGTCAAAGACCCAGATAAGAAAGGCCATCTTCTGATTGACCCGGAAACAAGGTGGATTATCGAAAAGATTTTTGACCTTGCCGTTCATGGCCGGGGAGCCGCCAGCATTACACGGATTTTGGTCGAAGAAAAAGTACCTACTCCCGGCTGGCTGAATTTCCAGAGATACGGCACTTTCGCAAATATCTATGCCGGAGCGCCGGAGGAAAAAGCCTATGCGTGGACGATAGCGCAGGTGAAAAGTATTCTGAAAGAGGAAACCTATATCGGACACAGCGTCCACAATAAGCAGACCAATATTTCATTCAAAAACAAGAAGAAAGTACGCAAGCCAAAAGAGGAATGGTATCGTGTGGAGAACACCCACGAAGCGATTATTTCCGAAGATGTGTTCCGTCAAGTACAGGAGCAGATTTGCAACAGGCGCAGACGGCAGAAGAACGGCACAACGCAGATATTTTCCGGGCTGGTAAAATGTGCGGACTGCGGTTGGTCGCTGGCCTATGGTGTGAACAGTCAGAACAAAAATCCCTATGCCCACTACCATTGTAGCAAGTACGGGCAAGGATTGCACCAGTGTTCCATGCACTATATCCGTTATGATGTGCTTTACGCCTATGTCCTTTCCCGTCTGCAATACTGGTCTGTGCTGGCACAGCAGGACGGGGACAAACTTCTGAAACGGCTACTTAACGCCAGCGACAAGGAACGCAATACTGCAAGGAAGCGGCAGACAGCCGAACTGAAAAAGGCGGAAAAGCGCAAAGCAGAAGTAGACACCCTGTTTGCAAAAATGTATGAGGACTGGTCTGCCGGACGCATTACAGAATACAATTTCAATATGCTGTCCGAAAAGTATCAGGGCGAACAGCGAGAATTGGACGCAAAAATTGAACGGCTTCACGAAGCGATGGAGGCCGCCGCCCAGACAGCGGTTGACGCTGAAAAGTGGATAGGTCTGATGAAACAGTATGTCAATCCCACAGAATTGACGGCTGAACTTCTGAATACGCTGATTGAAAAAATCCTTATCCATGAAGCGGTCAAAAGTGAGGACGGAAGCCGGGAACAGGAGGTAGAAATCTTCTACCGCTTTATCGGCAAAATCGAATGACACATCTTGAGATACCCAACAATATCTTTAACTAAGGGAAACGGGAAGAGCGTATCCGGATATTGATAATTTGGTAGTGCTCAGTGAGATATATAAGGTTTCTATCGATGAATTGTTAAAGGATAAGAGTGCTGATGAGCAAGATGAAGTAAACACTGAGATAGAAGTTGAGCCGGAAGAAAGGAATAACAGACTTGCAGTATTGATGGTTGCAATTTCCGGCACTTTGTTTCCGGGTGGAGGATTAGTGATCATGTTGGCAGTTTTACTTTATTGTGGAATCAAAAGGATAGAACTGCCAAAGGTTTATAAAGTTATTATAGCAGTATGTTTCGTAATAAATCTTATAAATGTTGGAGTGTTGATAAAGTCTTTTGGATCTGTTTTTGCAGAGTGGCTATAACAAATAGGTACTAAATTGTTGGAAAAGGTGAACTCTAGTGGTGCATTTAGTAGTGTAAACGAATAATTTCTCCCTGGAAATTACTCATTACTTTGCTGCGATTTTATTTGTGCTATTATAAGTGTATAATATTTGCGCAAATAAACAGCCAGAATAGTGAGAAATTTGGAGACAGTGGACCATAAATTTATACCTTAGGAGGATTTATGAAAGTGAATAGCATTAGTAATAATAAAAAGTTAACATTGCTAGAATTTTTGTGCTTGATTATATTAACTTTATACGTCCTGGAACAATATGTCTTACCGGATCTATTACAGATTAATCCGGATTTTTATGTGATTTTTAATTGGTGGTTGTGGTTAGTGGATAAGACTGTAGGGAATGTTTGCAGATACTTAGCTGTTATTTTTTCTTTCCAGCTATTAAGAACAATCATTCCGGAAAAGCATATGACAAAAGATGAAAATCCAAAAGTCTAATGCTTGAATCTGTTAAAGAAATATGCTAATATTGTAGCATCTAATTTTAAAAGGAGCTACAGTAAGATGAGTCAGGAAAAAGTAGATTGTTATAAAAAAGAAAAAGCAAATAGAAAACAGATTATGAGGAAACAGAAGATTATGCACATCGTGCGCAGTGCCATCGTGGGAGTGATCGCAGTGGCGCTGGTTGGATGGCTTGGTTATTCTGCGTACGGCTTGTATGAGCAGAATCAGCCGAGAGATATGGCAGAAGTGGATTACACTGCTGTAGATGGGTATCTTCAGTCCCTCAATTTATCCGAATAATGAAAATAAAAAGTGTATAGTAAAGAGTCTGCCGGAGAGCAGGCTCTTTTTTAGTTCCGGGGATATGCCGGAAGTGTCAGCGCTCATTTTATTTGCTCCATTTCAATGAGTGAATTAATATAAAAACAGAAAAAAGTGGGAAAATTTCCCACAATGATATGAAAACGAAAAAATCCCCCACGATTCCCCACCACTTGATGCTAAATGGAGGGTGAAGAGGAATCGGAAGGGGATTTTTCTGCTTTTTGTGCAATTTGGGGAGAAAAAAGGAAAAATTACAGAAAAGTCTGGGAGAGCATAAAAAAATGAAAAAGGGGGTTGAAAAGGGAGATAAAGTGGTTTACAATGGTTTCAAGTGGTAGAAAGTGGTGAATAGTGGAGCGAAGTGGTGTAAAAGTGGCAGACCACTTTGAAAGAAGGTGATCCTTGATGTTGACTGGAGAGTTTAATCACAGTATTGACGCGAAAGGCAGGCTCATCATTCCGTCAAAATTGCGAGAAAGTCTGGGAGAACATTTCGTAATTACCAAGGGAATGGATGGCTGCTTATTTCTCTATCCGGAAAACGAATGGGAAGCCTTTGAAGACAAGCTAAGAACCTTACCACTCACGAACAAAAAGGCCAGAGACTTTAAACGTTTCTTTCTCGGAAGCGCCGTGGAAGGAGAACTTGATAAACAAGGGAGAGTTTTGATTTCTTCTTCGCTTCGTGCATATGCCAGTCTGGACAAAGAAGTTGTGCTTGCCGGTGTGCTGGACAAGGTGGAGATCTGGAGCAAGGATGCGTGGGAAGCTCGTACTGCTGATGTTGAGGAAAATATCGAAGATATTGCAAGTGACATGGAAGATTTGGGACTGAGCATTTAACCGGATCACAAAAGCGAAACGGATTGCAATGATTCGTTTCAATAGGAGGACACTATGGCATTTGAACACAAATCAGTATTACTGGAGGAGACAATCGAGGGCCTTGCCATCAAGCCGGACGGTATTTACGTCGATGGGACGCTTGGTGGAGGCGGACATGCTTATGAAGTATGTCGGCGTTTAAGTAACAAGGGGAGTTTTATAGGAATAGACCAGGACGCTGCTGCAATCGAGGCGGCAAGCGAACGATTACTCAGTTTCGGGGAGAGAGTTACAATAATCCGGAGCAATTATTGTGATATGAAACTGAGGCTCCATGAAATCGGCATTGACAAAGTAGATGGGATCGTACTTGATCTGGGCGTGTCATCTTATCAGCTGGATACGGCAGACCGAGGATTCTCCTATCGGGCAGATGCACCTTTGGATATGAGAATGGACACCAGACAGAGTGTAACGGCAAAGGACATCGTCAATGGCTACAGTGAGATGGACCTTTTTCGCATTATACGTGACTACGGAGAAGATAAGTTCGCGAAAAATATCGCGAAACATATCGTGGCCGAACGTGAGAAAGGTCCAATCGAAACGACTGGACAGCTTGCCGAGATCATCAAACAGTCTATACCGATGAAGGTTCAGAAGACATCAGGACATCCGGCAAAGAGAACATTCCAGGCAATTCGGATTGAATGCAACAGGGAACTGGAGGTGCTTCGGGATTCGCTGGATGATATGATTGATATATTGAATCCGGGCGGAAGGATCTGTATCATTACGTTCCATTCGCTGGAAGACAGAATTGTAAAAGGTATTTTTAAGAAAAATGAAAATCCCTGTACTTGTCCAAGTACATTTCCGGTGTGCGTGTGTGGTAAAGTATCCAAGGGACGTGTTGTTACGAAGAAGCCGGTTCTTCCGAGTGAAGAAGAGATGGAAGAAAACAGCCGCTCAAAAAGCGCAAAGCTTCGTATTTTTGAAAGAAGATAGAATACAAGGGATATATTTAATTTGAAAGGGTGGTGCCTTATGGCAGCAAGGCGGAATAATTATGTAGAGACAGCAAGACGCCCACAGGCACATAGTGGAATGTACATATATGGAAATACGGTTCGGCAAAATGAGGTGATGCCGCGAAGACGGGAACGAGTGGTTGAAGAGCCACGCCGTAAGAAGAGAGTCAGCCGTCAGGTGAGACAGAACCGGAAGAAAGCACTGCATATGAGTCCGGCATACGTAGCATTTCTTGCTTTTGCAGCAGTAATCGCACTGGTGGCATGTGTATGGTATCTTCAGATGCGTACAGAGCTTACGAATCGATCTGAACATATTTCAGAACTGCAGCAGGAGCTTGCCGATATACGGGAGGAAAATACGACAAGATACAATTCCATCACAGATTCTGTGAATTTGGAAGAAGTTAGAGAGAAAGCAATCAATGAACTGGGAATGGTCTATGCAAATTCTGATCAGGTTGTTACCTATCAGAATCCGGTAAGTGATTATATGAAGCAGTATCAGGATATCCCGAAAAGCGGAGTGCTGGCTCAGTCTGAACAGATGAAAAAATAGAACAGAAATGCAAGGTGAATCAAATGTCAAAAAGAAAGAAAAGAAAAGTTCCTGCTTTGAGGCAAAAATTCACGAAAGGGATGCAGAAAAAGCTGGTAATACTCTTTATGTTGATATTACTGGCTTTTGTTATTCTCATCGGAAGAATTACTTACATCAATGCCTCGGAAGGAGAAAATTATACGAAGATCGTACTGGATCAACAGCAGTACACAAGCAGAACGATCCCGTTTAAACGTGGTGATATCGTGGACGGCAACGGCACAAAGCTTGCGACCAGTGAACGTGTGTATAATGTGATTCTGGATGCCAAAGTACTTTTGAGTAATGAAAAAAAAGCAGAGACATATAAGCAGGCGACGACGGAAGCTCTTCAGACGTATTTCGGAATTGAAGCGGAAACGGTTCTCAATATTCTGGAGGAAGACCCGACCAGTCGCTATACTATTCTGAAAAAGGGAATAGACTATGATACTGCAAAAGCTTATGAAAAAGCTGTGGAAGGGAATACGGATATTCAGGGTATCTGGCTGGAGGAAGACTACGTCAGAAAATATCCTTATGATACGCTTGCATGCGATGTAATCGGATTCAGTGTAGATGGAAATGTGGGAGCTGCCGGCCTTGAGGCATATTATAACAGTACGCTGAATGGAACGGATGGACGAAAATACGGGTATCAAAACACGGAGGCGTCCACAACGCAGACGGTGAAAGAACCGGTCAATGGCAGTACGATCGTAACAACGCTGGATGCAAATCTTCAGTCAATCGTAGAGAAACATCTGTCTGCATTTTATGAAGAGCATAGAAATGAAGCAACACAGGGAGGCGGATTTAAAAACGGGGCGGTAATTATGATGAACCCGAATACAGGTGAGATTCTTGCCATGTCTTCGCTGCCGATTTTTGATCTGAACAATCCAAGAGATTTGTCAAATTATTATTCAGAAGAGCAGATTGCGGCAATGTCCAGTGAAGAGAAGCTGGATATTCTGAATGGACTCTGGAGAAATTTCTGTGTGTCCGATACTTATGAACCGGGGTCTACGATCAAACCATTTACCGTGGCAACAGGTCTGGAAATCGGAAAGCTGACCGGGGATGAGACCTATTACTGCGGAGGCTACCTTCATGTGGGTGATCATGATATCAAATGTATTTCTTATGATGAAGGAGGACATGGGTATCAGAATCTGACACAGGTTATGGAGAATTCCTGCAATGTGGCTTTGATGGAAATCGGCCTTGATATCGGAACAGAAGAGTTCAGCAAATATCAACACATATTTGGATTTGGTGAGTATAGTGGGATTGATCTCCCGGGAGATGCGGCGACTTCGGCACTTTTGTATCAGCCCGACAATATGGGAAGCACAGATCTTGCAACGAACTCCTTCGGGCAGAACTTCAATGTGACTATGGTGCAGTTGATCTCAGGTTTCTGTTCCCTGATAAATGGGGGGAATTATTATGAACCGCATGTGGTTAAGGCGATTCGTGATGAAAATGGGAATGTCACAGAAACGATTGAACCGGTTCTGGAGAAAAGAACGATATCGAAGAAGACGTCTGAGATGTTGAAAAGCTATATGCACAGTGTTGTTGAAAACGGCAGTGGAAAATATGCGAAAGTGGAAGGCTATGATGTGGGAGGAAAAACAGGTACCGCAGAGAAACTCCCTCGTGGTGAGAATAAGAACGTAGATTCCTTTATCGGTTATGCACCACAGGATAACCCGGAAATCGTCGTTTATGTTGTGATCGATGAACCGAATGTGCCGAATCAGGCAAGATGCAGTAATCAGATTTCACAGCTTGCCGCGGATATTATGAAGGAAGCGTTTCCGTATCTGAATATTACAAAGGCTTCAGCTGAATAAATGAAGGGTATAACCCCGGGCAAAGAATAATATGTTATAGAAATGGAAGATAACATATTTGAAGGTCCGGGGTTTTTATGCGCAACAAAACATATAATAAAAAGAAAATGCTTGTCGTATTTCTGGCAGCGGCGGTGATGATACTGGGGCTGCTGGGAAGGCTTGTCTATCTGATGATCTTCGATGCAGAGTATTATCAGGAAAAGGCAAAAGCGCTGCATGAGCGTGAACGGGAAATTAAGGCTGCAAGAGGAGAAATTGTGGATAGAAACGGAGTTGTACTCGCTACGAACAGAACGGTGTGCACGATTTCAGTTATTCACAGCCAGATCAAGGAACCAGAGAGAGTCATTGAAGTACTTTCAAAAGAACTGGGGATTTCGTCCGGTGAAATACGTAAAAAAGCAGAGAAGATTTCCTCAAGAGAAAAGATAAAGACGAATGTTGATAAAGAGACAGGGGACAGAATCCGGGAATATGATCTTGACGGAGTGAAAATAGATGAAGATTTTAAACGGTATTATCCATATGACAGTCTCGCATCGAAAGTGATTGGGTTCACCGGAGGGGATAATCAGGGAATCATAGGACTGGAAGTGAAATATGAAAAATGGCTGAAAGGGACGAACGGGACGATTCTTACAACGACGGATGCAAGGGGAATCGAACTGGAAGGAATTGCGGAGGACCGGATAGAACCGGTAGCCGGAGAGACACTTCAAATCAGTCTGGATTATAATATTCAGATGTATGCACAGCAGGCTGCGTTGAAAGTCATGGAGGAGAAAGAGGCCGATGCAGTAGTTATCCTTGTGATGAATCCCCAAAATGGTGAAATCTATGCCTGCGTTAATATTCCGGAATTTAATCTGAATGATCCATTTACTTTGAATATGGAAGAGGATACTTCGGAACTGGATGATGAAGTCAAACAGGAACGCTTGAATCAGATGTGGAGAAATCGATGCATCAATGATACATATGAACCGGGATCCGTATTTAAAGTGTTCACGGCTTCTGCGGCATTGGAGGAGGGAGTGGTAAGCCTTACGGATCAGTTCTATTGTCCGGGATATAAAATTGTGGAAGACAGAAAGATCCGCTGTGCAAGAACGACCGGCCATGGTGCGGAAACGTTTGTGCAGGGAGTGCAGAACTCCTGTAATCCGGTTTTTATTGAAGTTGGATTGCGGCTGGGAGTAGATAATTTTTACAAGTATTTTGAAAAATTCGGTCTGTTGGAAAAAACAGGAGTGGATCTTCCGGGGGAGGCTGATACGATTATGCACAAGAAAGAAAATGTCGGTCAGGTGGAACTGGCTACGATGTCCTTTGGACAGTCTTTTCAGGTAACACCGATCCAGATGGCTGCGACGATCAGTTCCCTTATCAATGGCGGGGAAAGGATCACCCCGCATTTTGGAATGGCAACTTATCGGGCGGATGGGGAGAAAACGGAGACATTTGATTATGGGGAAGGCAAAAGAATTCTGTCGCAGGAGGTTTCTGAGACAATGCAGGCTGTACTGGAAACGGTTGTGTCAGAAGGTGGAGGAAAGAATGCCTATATTGAAGGGTATCGAATCGGCGGGAAAACGGCAACCAGTCAGACGCTGCCAAGGAGCGCGAGAAAATATATTGCTTCTTTTGTTGGCTTCGCGCCGGCAGATGATCCGGAAGTGCTGGCGATGGCAGTAATCTACAATCCACAGGGTGTCTATTATGGAGGGACGATCGCTGCCCCGGTTGTGAGGGACATTTTCGATAATGTACTTCCATATCTGGGAATAGAAAAACAGTCATAGGAAAATGAGAAGGACGAAAGGTAAAAGGTCGGAAGTGTCCACTTTACAAATGGAAACAGATACATTATACTAAATGCGTAGAAAAAAACGAAAGAAATAAGAGGTGCGTTATGGATTATAAGATGGTAATTCCAGTGCTGATAGCATTTGGACTGAGTGTATTGACCGGACCTATTGTGATACCGATTCTCAGAAGGCTGAAGATGGGGCAGACAGAGCGTGAGGAAGGAGTGAAGTCTCATCTTAAGAAAGCAGGAACTCCGACAATGGGAGGCGTGATCATCCTGTTCGCGATTACGATGACATCCCTGATCTATGTCAGGGAATATCCAAAAGTGATCCCGGTCCTTTTTGTGACACTGGGGTTTGGAATGATTGGATTCCTGGATGATTATCTGAAGGTTGTACTAAAGCGTTCCGATGGCCTCATGCCGATGCAGAAAATGGCACTCCAGATTGTGGTGACTGCGATTTTTGCATTTTACATTGTTAAGGTTGCAAAGGTCCCGCTTACGATGCTGGTTCCTTTTACCGGCGGGAAATACTACTGGGATATCGGATGGCTTGCAATTCCGGTTCTGTTTTTTGCTGTTATCGGTACGGTGAACGGAGTGAATTTTACGGATGGTCTGGATGGCCTTGCATCTAGTGTGACGGTGCTTGTGGCTACATTTTTCACAGTCGTCGCGATGGGAAATAAGAGTGGAATCGAGCCGATTACCTGTGCGGTTGTCGGAGCGCTTCTTGGATTTCTACTGTTCAATGTATATCCGGCAAGTGTTTTCATGGGAGACACCGGTTCGCTGGCGCTGGGAGGTTTTGTGGCTTCGGCAGCCTATATGCTTCAGATGCCGCTGTTTATCATAATTGTCGGACTTATTTATCTGATCGAGGTGCTTTCTGTTATGATACAGGTTGCATATTTTAAGAAAACGGGTGGGAAGAGATTTTTTAAGATGACTCCGATCCATCATCATTTTGAACTTTGCGGATGGAGTGAAACGAGAGTTGTCGCAGTATTTTCAATTGTTACGGCTATTTTATGCCTGATTGCCCTTCTGGCGCTTTAAGCGAAGAAGAAGAAAGGTAGGAGGAAGAAAGATGGATTTACAAGGGAAGAAAGTGCTTGTTTTTGGTGCAGGCATCAGTGGTACCGGCTCTTGCAGGCTGCTGGCAGATAAAGGGGCAGAAGTGATTCTTTATGATGGAAATGAGAAACTGGATGCGGCTGCTGTTGCAAATCAGACCGGTGCAAGGGTAATTCTCGGAACATTTCCCGAGGAGGAACTTGCGAGGCTTGATCTGGTGGTAATGAGTCCGGGAGTTCCGACGGATCTTCCAATCGTACTTCGGATGAAAGAAGAAGGAATTCCTGTCTGGGGAGAGATCGAACTCGCGTATGTGTGTGGAAAAGGTGAGATTCTCGGAATTACGGGAACCAATGGAAAGACGACGACGACCTCCCTCCTTGGCGAGATTATGAAGAATGCGTTTGAAAGTGTGTTTGTTGTCGGGAATATTGGCAATCCTTATACGACGGTTGCGAACGAAACGAGGGAGGATTCAGTGATCGTCGCGGAGCTGTCCAGTTTCCAGCTGGAGAGTATCCTTACATTCAGGCCGAAAGTCAGTGCGGTTCTGAACATCACGCCGGATCATCTGAACAGACACCACACGATGGAAGCTTATATTCAGGCGAAACAGGATATAGCGAAGAATCAGACCTCCGAGGATACCTGTATACTGAATTATGAAGATGAAGTTACACGTGGTATGGCGGATAAGATCGATGCTTCGGTTCTATTTTTCAGTAGTGCGCATAAATTGGAACAGGGGATTTATCTGGATGATGGTGCGATCATTTACAAACCGGATAAAGATAAGGAAGGTATTTTGATCTGCCGTACGGAGGAACTGCAGATTCTGGGCGTACACAATTATGAGAATGTAATGGCAGCTGTTGCAATGGCGGCTGTCTATGGAGTGGATCTGGATGTGATCCGCGATACAGTAAAGTCATTTAAAGGAGTAGAACACCGGATCGAGTTTGTGGCTGAGAAAGGCGGAGTTGTCTATTATAATGATTCAAAAGGAACCAATCCGGATGCGGCAATCAAGGGAATTCAGGCAATGAACCGGCCTACGGTCCTGATTGGAGGAGGTTACGATAAACAGTCTGACTTTCATGAATGGATCCGCAGCTTTGACGGAAAAGTACGTTATCTGGTTTTGATCGGCGCAACGAAGGAGCAGATACAGAGGGAAGCGGCAGAATGCGGATTTCATGACTGCATTCTGAGAGATACTTTTGAGGAGGCAATGGACACTTGTGTGGAACTTGCTAATCCCGGAGATGCAGTTCTGCTTTCTCCGGCATGTGCGAGCTGGGGAATGTTTCCGAATTATGAAGTACGCGGAGATGAATTTAAGAAATATGTGCTTGCATTATAAAAAGTGAGGAAGTGAGCCGGATTGGCGGAGAAAGAGAAAAAGAAGCGAATGGATTATACGCTTCTTGTCATAGTGTTTCTGCTGGTCGCAGTAGGCCTGGTGATTCTATACAGTACCAGCGCATACAATGGTGACGTGAAATTTCACGATTCTTTCTACTATCTGAAGAAGCAGGTGTTTGCAACGATCCTGGGGCTTGTTATGATGTTCTGGGTTGCCGGGATTGATTATCATGTATGGCAGCAGTTTGCAGCAGTTTGCTATCTGGCAGCGGTTGGGCTGTCAATTGCGGTTATGCTATTCGGAAAAGAGTATAACGGATCCAAAAGATGGTTATCTTTGGGTCCGTTTTCTTTTCAGCCTTCTGAATTTGCGAAAGTTGCGCTTATTATTTTCTTGTCATGGATCGTGACGAAACATGCAAAGACGATTGCGAAAACAGGGACTATGTTCAGAATTGTTCTCTGGATGCTCCCAATCGTGGGACTGGTCGGTACCAGTAATCTGAGTACGGCAATCATCATTCTGGGGATCGGCGTCGTACTGGTATTTGTTGCCAGCCCTCGATATGCACAGTTTGTCGGCATGGGGGTGTTGGGGTGCGCGTTTATGGGAATCTTTCTGGCTCTCGAAAGCTACCGTCTGGAACGTCTTGCAATCTGGAGAAATCCTGAAAATTATGAGAAGGGATATCAGACCCTGCAGGGGCTTTATGCCATTGGATCGGGCGGACTTTTCGGAACCGGTCTTGGAAATAGTGTCCAGAAGCTCGGGTTTGTGCCCGAAGCGCAAAATGACATGATTTTTTCTATTATATGTGAAGAACTCGGACTGGTGGGGGCGGCTTTTATCGTCTTTTTGTTCCTGATTCTGATCTGGAGATTTTTTTTGATCGCAACGCACAGCCGAGATCTTTTTGGCGCACTGATCGCATCGGGAGCGATGGCGCATATGATGATACAAGTGATTCTGAATATTGCGGTCGTTACAAATACAATACCGAATACAGGGATTACTCTTCCGTTCATCAGTTACGGAGGGACGTCCGTTGTTTTCCTTTTGATTGAAATGGGGCTTGTGCTTAGTGTGTCAAGTCTGGTAGAATGAACCTTAGGGAGGAAAATGCTGCCTGAAAAGGACAGCTGATAAATAATAAGGAGGCATTTGGATGAGTGAAGAACAGAATCACAAAAAACGACGAATCAAGAAGCGGACGATTTATGCAATCATTCTGCTGGTTATGCTGATCTGCTTTGTTATGATTGGATTTCTCCTTTTATTTCAGGTTCGAAAAATAGAAGTGGAGGGGAATCAAATTCTATCTAAGCAGGAAATTGCAGACTGGCTGCAGCAGGATGAATTTTCAACGAATTCCGTATATTTGCTCTGCAAATATCATTTTACAGATTATGAGATGCTGCCTGCGTTGGAAGAGGCCAAGGTGGGGCTTGCCAATCCATGGACGATTCGAGTTCAAGTGACGGAAAAGAAAATTGTAGGTTATATTATAGTCGGAGATGATTTCGTATATTTTGATAAGGATGGCGTGGTGCTGGCGCGAACAAAAGAATGGTGGGATGATGTGCCGTGTATCGAAGGTCTTACCGTGAGTGAAGCAGAGCTTTTCGAGGAACTTCCGGTCGGGAAGGACAACAAGAAGGTTTTTGAGCATTTGCTGGATATGAGTAACACGCTGAAGAAATATGACCTGAAGCCGGATCGGATTTTGTGCAGAGGCTCGGATTTGTATTTGTATTTTGGAAATAAATGTGCGATCATCGGTGATGAGAATCTGGCAGACAGGATTGCACAGATTCCGCCGATCCTGGAGAAACTCGGGGATCAGAAAGGGACGCTTCATCTGGAGAGATATGACGAGGATCACACGACAATCAGCTTTGAAAAAGATGTCCTACCGGAAGAAAGTGAGTAAAAAATTAGAAAAATATACAAAATTCTATTGATATTTTGGAAAAAAAACTATATTATAGTTGATATATAGCTAATCGTATATTGGACATATTGGGTGTATAATATAATAAGGAGACAAAGGAGGAGAAACTCTTGTTAGAAATTAAGACAAACGAATCAGAAGCAGCAGCAAAAATAATCGTAATTGGTGTTGGCGGCGGTGGAAATAATGCTGTGAACCGTATGATCGACGAACAGATTGCAGGTGTTGAATTTATTGCAATCAATACAGATAAGCAGGCACTTCAGCTCTGTAAGGCACCGACTCTGATGCAGATTGGAGACAAGCTTACCAAAGGACTTGGCGCGGGAGCAAAACCGGAGATCGGTGAGAAGGCAGCAGAAGAAAGTGCGGAAGAGATTTCAGCAGCACTGAAGGGTGCAGATATGGTATTTGTAACCTGTGGTATGGGAGGCGGAACCGGAACCGGTGCAACGCCTGTTGTAGCACGTATTGCGAAAGAGCAGGGAGCGCTTACTGTAGGTGTTGTTACGAAACCATTCCGTTTCGAATCAAAAACAAGAATGAACAATGCGCTTGCAGGAATTGAAAAATTAAAAGAGAATGTTGATACATTGATTGTTATCCCGAATGATAAACTTCTTGAGATCGTTGATAGACGAACAACAATGCCGGAAGCACTGAAGAAAGCAGATGAAGTCCTTCAGCAGGGTATTCAGGGTATTACCGACTTGATCAACGTACCGTCACTTATCAACCTTGACTTTGCGGATGTTCAGACTGTCATGACAGACAAAGGAATTGCACATATCGGTATCGGTCAGGGCAAAGGCGATGACAAGGCATTGGAAGCTGTTAAACAGGCTGTTGCCAGCCCGTTGCTTGAGACGACAATTGCAGGGGCTTCTCATGTAATTATCAATATTTCCGGAGACATCACTCTTATGGATGCAAGTGATGCGGCTGAATATGTACAGGATCTCGCAGGAGAAGAAGCGAATATTATCTTTGGTGCTATGTACGATGATTCTAAGTCAGATGAAGCAACGATTACCGTAATTGCGACCGGACTTCACAGTGTGGGAGGAACTGCATCCAAATTGCAGTCCAGACTGGAACATAAATCCAGTATGCTTTCAGGCGCAGGTTCTATGGGAGGAACAACGCAGGCGATGCCGAAGAACGACTATGGTATGGAGAGACCGCTTTACAATACAAGAAATTACCAGCAAGGTACCGGTAACGGAACGATGCCTCAGCTTCAGACACCGAGAAAGCCGGCAAGCAATGTAAAAGAGCAGTCTATTAAGATTCCGGATTTCTTTAAGAAATAATTTTATATTTTTGTCGAAAGACGCAACATATTTTATGTTGCGTCTTTTTTTATGCTCATTTATACGACAGCCTTTTTTGTGAAAATTTGACAAAAGTCATTCCGAGTTCCTGTGTTTAGTGGTGTCGAGTGAAAATAAGAACGCTCCTCACTGTTTGACAAAATCTGAGGGGACGATTGTCTATAATAAGGTTTGCTTGAGTACCAAATCGATTTGATTCAAAAGAAAGAGGGAAAAACGTGCAGTATGAAATATATTTAGATGTATTTTTTCTGGTCAATTTTTCGATGGATTATCTGATTCTCCTGGCGGTAAAAAGAGCATTGAAATGTACTGCCACACATGGATATGTGCTGTTGGGAGCATTTGCGGGAGCGTTTTCAGTCAGTGTTTTAATGTGTATTCCGATGTATCCGGCGGTCAAGATTCTGATTATGCATTTATTAGTGAATTCCTGTATGTTGATCGTTTCGCTGAGACCTGCATGCGTTTCGGAGTTTATCAGGGAATGGATCCTGCTTTACATTGTCAGTTTTCTGATGGGAGGAATTATGACATGGGTCAGGCCGTACATGGGTGAATTCTTTCGGGAGGGAGTACTTTGCTTTTCGATTACAGTGTGCAGCTATTATCTGCTGTGCAGAGTGATGGATTTTCTTGAGATGATGTGGAAATTCCAGGGAAGCAGATGCAAAGTGACATTATATTTCCGGGAAAGGGTTTGTACATTCCGGGCAGTAATCGATAGTGGAAATAGTCTTTGTGATACGCTGAGCTGTAAGCCAGTACATATAATTGATAAAAAAGCAATGAAAGAATTGACGGAACAGGAAAAAATACAATATATCAGATACATTCCTTATTGCACGATCCAGGAAAATGAAAGTGTATTGCCAGTATTTACCATCGATAAAATGTGCATTCATGGAAAGCGCGAGAAAATCATAGAATATCCGCTGTTCGGAATTTCGGCACAGGAACGGTTTAATGATGGAAATTATGATGTGATATTGCATCCCGAGGATTGTTAGGAGGAGTAAAATTGATGATAAAAGTTGCAGTTCCAAACCAGTTTAAATTAAAAATGGTACCCACGTTCCGGACATTTTTGTTTCCGGAGACAAAAGATGTACACTATATCGGCGGCTCGGATATTCTTCCGGCTCCGTTGGAAGCAGAGGAAGAAGCGAAGGCGATTGAAGCGCTGGGAACAGAGACGGAAGAAAAGGCGAGGAAGCTGCTGATCGAGCATAATCTGCGTCTGGTCGTCTACATTGCCAAGAAATTCGACAATACAGGAGTCGGTGTCGAGGATCTGATCTCGATCGGAACGATCGGACTTATTAAGGCAATCAACACGTTTAATCCGGATAAAAAGATCAAGCTGGCAACTTATGCCTCGCGTTGCATAGAAAATGAGATTCTCATGTACTTGCGCAGAAATAATAAGACCAGGATGGAGGTTTCCATCGATGAGCCGCTGAATGTGGATTGGGATGGAAATGAGCTGCTGCTTTCCGATATTCTCGGAACAGAAGAAGATACAATCTACCGTGATATGGAAAATGAAGCGGAGAAAAAAGTGTTGTTTCGGGCCGTCAGCCGCCTTTCCAGCAGAGAGAGAACCATCGTGCAGATGAGGTTTGGCCTGGGAATGCCGGGAGGTGAGGAAAAAACGCAGAAGGAAGTGGCTGATATGCTTGGAATTTCTCAATCTTATATTTCGCGTCTGGAAAAGAAAATTATGCAGAGGCTGCGCAGAGAAATGGTGCGCTATGAATAAAAAAAAAGAGATGATTAAACATCATCTCTGTCCCATTTATCTGCCAGATTTTGAATCTGGGTTTCAAATTTTGCAAGGTCTTTATTGGCGAGACCTTCGTTCTTAAGCACAACATCCATGAGACGTTTCGCTGCGGCAACCACTCGCTCGAATGCAGCAGATGCACGCTGCCTTGCAGGTTTTTCGACTGCCTTTTTGGGGATCTTGATTCCGGGGCTTAAGATGGTATCGGTTGCAAGATCTACAGCGCCTCCGGAATAAGGTGCAAATGCAGGTATGTGGAATCGGTCGGTAATAGTATGAGCAAAAGAATCCGTTACTGCATCTTCACCATGAACCACAAAAACGTGTGAAGGTTTTTTGGAGAATCCATCTAACCAGTTAAGGAGTCCGTTCATATCAGCATGACCGCTGATTCCCTGGAGAATTTCGATATGAGCATTTACTTCGATGTTCTCGCCGAACAGCTTCACACAGTCGGCTCCTTCTACAAGCTTTCGCCCCAGAGTGCCTTCTGCCTGATATCCTACAAAAAGGACAGTGCATTCTCTTCGCCATAGATTATGCTTCAGATGGTGGCGAATACGACCTGCTTCACACATACCGGAAGCAGAGAGAATCACCTTTGGCTTATCATCAAAGTTGATTAATTTGGATTCCTCACTTGTAATGGTCGTTTTCAGCCCGGGGAAAAGGAGCGGGTTTATACCCTGATTGATGAGGGCCATAGCTTCCTCGTCGAAGCAGGAACGAGTATTCTTCTGGAATACAGTCGTGGCATCGATCGCAAGTGGGCTGTCTACATAGACCTCAAAGTTGCTGTATTCTGGAAGAAGATTTTTCTCCTTGATCTCCCGGAAGAAATACAGGAGCTCCTGAGTTCTTCCTACGGCAAATGAAGGAATCACGACATTGCCGCCACGTTCGAATGTTTCACGGAGAATCCGTGTGAGTTCGCCAATGTAATCCGGCTTCTCGGCAGCGTGGATCCGATCACCATATGTAGACTCAATGACCAGATAATCTGCATCGCTGACGTTCTGGGGATCACGGATGAGAGGCTGGTCGATATTGCCGACATCGCCCGAAAAAACGATTTTCTTTTCTACGCCATTTTCATGGATCCATATCTCTATGCAGGCGGAACCCAGTAGATGACCTATGTCTGTAAAGCGGACATCGATTCCCTCACACAGCTGAATTTTCTGATTGTAATCTACAGGAGCAAGTAGCATGATCGTATTCTGGGCATCCTGCATATCGTAGAGTGGTTCGTACATAGGGCCGCCTGAACGGCGTGCTTTTCTGTTTCTCCACTCAGCTTCGGCAACCTGGATGTGTGCACTGTCACGGAGCATAATGCTGCACAGATCTGCGGAAGCAAATGTAGAGACAATGTCGCCCTTAAATCCATTTTTTACAAGGAGAGGAAGCTTTCCTGAATGATCGATATGCGCATGAGTCAGCAACACATAATCAATCGTGGAAGGTGAAACTGGAATGTCCTGGTTCTCATAAAGGTCAGGTCCCTGTTCCAGACCACAGTCGATCAGAATATGCTTACCACAGGCTTCAAGATAATGACAGCTTCCAGTGACTTCGTGGGCGGCACCGATAAATGTTAGCTTCATAAGCTCAACCTCATTTCGTTAGAATTATTATCTTAATTATACTATAAATTCAGAAAAAATAATAGTTATTATGTCAAGGACTAATATTTTTTATATTTTGTTTATAATTGTATAAATAAAATATGTTTTGAGAAAAATTCTACTAGCTGGAAAGAGTTAGGAGGATACTTGAAATGGCATTGAATAAGGTTGAAATCTGTGGAGTAAATACAGCAAAGCTTCCGCTTCTGAATGATGAGGAAAAAGATGCCTTGTTTGCAAGAATTAAGGAAGGTGACGAGACAGCAAAAGAAGAGTATATCAAGGGAAATCTCCGCCTCGTCCTCAGTGTGATCAAACGTTTCGGAAGCACGAACGAGAATCCGGACGATCTGTTCCAGATCGGTTGTATCGGGCTAATAAAGGCAATCAATAATTTTAATCCGGAATTGGAGGTGAAATTCTCAACATATGCAGTCCCAATGATCATTGGCGAGATCCGACGCTATATGAGGGATAATAATTCAATACGGGTCAGCAGATCCTTGCGTGATACCGCTTATAAAGCGATCTATGCGAAAGAAAATTACATGAAAAGAAATATGAAAGAACCTACAGTTCAGGAAATAGCGGATGAAATTGGAATATCAAAGGAAGAAATCGTCTATGCACTGGACGCGATCCAGGCGCCGGTAAGTTTGAATGAGCCGGTCTATAATGACAGTGGAGACGCGCTCTATGTAATGGATCAGATCAGTGACAAAAAGAACAGGGAGGAAAAATGGGTGGAGGATCTTTCCCTGCAGGCGGCAATGGAACATTTGGACGAGAGAGAAAGGTATATCATTCAGCTTCGTTTTTTTGAGGGAAAAACCCAGATGGAAGTGGCACGGGAAATCCGAATCTCTCAAGCGCAGGTCAGCCGTCTGGAAAAGAATGCACTGCGTCTGATGCGTCAATATTTGAAAACAGAATAGAAAATCGAATTTTATATTGAAATTTGACAGGGTTCATACTATTATAGTCATAGAAAAGGAGAGCAGCAATGTATAAGGCATGTATTTTTGATTTAGATGGAACCCTGACAGATACTTTGGATTCCCTGTGGTATTCGGTAAATGAGACTTTGAAGCAATTGGGAGTGAAGATGATTTCACGTGAGCAGTGTCGCGGCTTTGTGGGAGACGGTGCCAGATGTCTGGTGGAACGTGCCCTTCGGGCAACCGGAGATGTGGAACTTGAAAGGATCGAAGATGCAATGCAGATATTCGGCAGAGTGTTCAGTGAAAAGTGTACGTATCATGTTGCCCCGTATGAAGGGATTCTTTCTCTTCTTGAGGAACTGAAGAGCCGTGGGCTTGCGATTGCAGTATTTACGAACAAACCGCATCAGCAGGCTGTGGACGTAGTTGAAAGTATATTCGGCAGAGGGATGTTTGACGAGATACGCGGACAGCGTGACGGATTTCCGAAGAAGCCGGATCCGGCGGGGCTTTTTGAAATTACAAAAGACCTTGGAATCAAGAAAGATGAAGTAATCTATGTGGGGGATTCAGAAGTGGACGTTCAGACCGGGAAGAACGCGCAGGTTCTTACGGTCGGTGTGAACTGGGGATTCCGATCAAAAGAGATATTGGAGAGGTCAGGGGTTGATGTGACCATAGACCACGCTGATGAGCTGCTTAGATTCCTGTAATACAAAGCGCAGAATATAAGCGCGATCGAGATAAAGGGAGGGTTATCGAAATGTATGAGTATGATGAGGAGTGCCTGAGAACGTTTTTGAAGATGCAGTCACAATTATTCGATGAACCGGTGGCTGACACACTGGAAGAAGCAGAGGCATTTCTGGAGGACTGTATGGCAGTGATTGTTGACTCTGTCAGAGAAGTAAGAGAATATTTTGAGGAAAGCGGAGCCGATGTGGAAGGCATGAGCGATGAAGAGCTGGAAGATGCTTCTGAGGTATTTGAACTTCCGAACGGACAGTATCTGATTGTAGAAGGATAGTCAGAAAATAGATGTTCTTGTTATTTTCAGGTGAAAAGCCGATAAAGCCGTAGTCATGAAACTACGGCTTTTTTGAGCGCTTCGTCGATGGCATTCAGGAGGAGCTGTGAGGTGTAAGGAGTGTCGGACGGCAGTTCAATGTTTTCAAGTGATTGTGTGTCACAGATCTGTTGGGCAATCTCTTCGATTGCCGGTTGAAGAAGAGGATACATGGCAGCAACAGATTCATCCAGATTGCTGATTCGTATGGACTGGATCCGGGTCTCATCCACAGCAACTTCTACATTCAAATCGGTATTGTTCAGATGAACAGAAGAGGTATAGACACCGGGATTATATGTTTTACGGACATCGCTATGCTTGCCATTCCCAGAAGAAAACATAAAGAAAAGCAGGCATAGGATCAAAATGCCGAAAACAGCAAATACTGCTGTATAAATAATTTCTTTCATGTGCAAGACGATGATTTTGGTTTTGGAACTCATGAAAACCCCCCAAATACATTTCTTTTTGAATATCCAGTTGCATGCTGTTTAACACAATATATGAATGAATGCAGGAAAATATGCATTCTATGGCGTGACAAAAAAGAAAGTGTCTGGTATCATAAAGCAAGAAAAATGCAGAGGTGATTAAAATGTTGGTTATAGTTGGACTTGGAAACCCGGATGATAAATATCAGGGAACACGACACAATGTTGGATTTGATGTGATAGATCTGCTTGCGGAAAAATATAATATAGCTGTAGATACAAAAAAACACAGAGCGTACATTGGAAAGGGAATCATTGGCGGGCAGAAAGTGATCCTGGCAAAACCACAGACCTATATGAATCTGAGTGGGGAAAGTGTAAGAAGCCTGGTCGAGTATTACAAAGTGGATCCGGAAACGGAACTGCTGATTATTTTTGATGATATCAGCCTGGATGTAGGACAGCTCCGAATCCGTAAGAAAGGAAGTGCGGGTGGGCATAATGGAATAAAGAACATTATAGCAAATTTGGGGACTTCTGTTTTCCAGCGGATTAAAGTCGGAGTCGGAGAAAAACCGAAAGGATACGATCTGGCAGATTATGTGCTCGGCCGTTTTTCAAAAGAAGAGCGGGAATTGATAAAAGAAGGCTTTGAGTGTGCTGCGGAAGCGGTGGCTATGATCACAGCTGGAGAAATCGATCAGGCTATGAACAAGTATAACAGGAAACGTAAGGATAATGAATAAAATGATCCTTGCTTAGAAAGAATAAGGAGCAATTGGAAATGAAAGCATTTACAGCCCCGCTGAGAGAATTGGCAGAGTTTGAGGAAATATACAAAGAGAAACGGAAAAAACCGGGAATGCTGCTGCTATCAGGATGTGTGACTTCACAAAAAACTCATATGATTTATGCGCTTAGCGATGGCTGCCCTTGCACACTCATCGTTCTTTCTAATGAAGAAAAGGCAAAACAGATGTACGAGGAATACCGTTTCCTTGATGAGAATGTCTGTTATTATCCGGCAAAAGACCTGTTATTTTATCAGGCGGACATCCACGGGAAACTTCTGATCAAACAGCGTATGGAAGTCGTTCAGAGACTGATCGAATCGAATGAAGCGGGCAGTGAAGAAAAATCAGCCAGTATCATAACGACTTTTGATGCCTTGATGGATTTTCTGATGCCGATTGAAGAGATTGAAGCGTGTATTCTCACTGTAGAAAATGGAAGAGAATATAGGTTTGAAGAGCTTACCAGAAAAATTGCACAGCTGGGCTATGAGAGGGAAGTTCAGGTAGAAGGACCCGGACAGTTTGCAGTACGGGGAGGAATTCTGGATATCTATCCGTTGACGGAAGAACTGCCGATACGTATTGAATTCTGGGGAGATGAAGTGGATTCAATCCGGACTTTTGATGTGGACAGCCAGCGTTCAGTAGAGAATCTGGAACGGATTGTGATCTACCCATCTGAAGAATTGAAAAGTGACAATAATTCCGTTTCTTTCATAGATTATTTTAATGTTAAAAATACGAATTTGTTTCTTGATGAACCGGTTCGCCTAATCGAGGCGGGAACGAGAATTGAAGAAGAAGTTGTGAATGCACGAAAGATGCGCGCTCTGGCGGACAATGAGGACAGGGAAGGTACGCCGGAACCATTGTTTTATACGACAGAAGAAGTGGTTAAGAAATTAAATCATTTTTGCTCTGTCGGAATGTGTGCACTGGAGAATAAATGTAAGCCGTTTTTAGTAAAAGAACAATTCCATTTACAGACCCAGAGTGTGAATCCTTATAATAACAGTTTCGAGATGCTGACCCATGATTTAAAGCGGCTGAAGAGGAATGGATATCGAGTCATTCTGCTTTCCGGTTCGAGAACAAGGGCAAAACGTCTGGCGGAAGATCTGAGAGATTATGACCTCAGCAGTTATTATAATGAGGATCCCATGAGAGAAGTGCTTCCGGGAGAAATCATGGTATGCTATGGGCATGCCGCGGTCGGTTACGAATATTCGATGATTAAATTTGTGGTAATTTCTGAAACGGATATTTTTGGGAAAACAAAAAAGAAAAAGAAACGAAAAAGTTATGATGGACAGAAAATACAGAATTTTTCTGACCTAAAACCGGGGGATTATGTGGTTCATGAAAACCATGGACTTGGAATTTACCGGGGGATTGAGAAAATTGAAGTAGATAAAGTTACGAAAGATTATATGAAGATTTCTTATGCTGATGGAGGAAATCTTTATATTCTTGCTACACAGCTTGACCTGATTCAGAAATATGCAAGTGCAGACGCAAAGAAGCCGAAGCTGAATCGTCTTGGCGGACAGGAATGGAAGAAGACAAAGACAAGAGTAAAAGGGGCTGTACAGCAGATTGCAAAGGACCTTGTGGAACTGTATGCTGCACGTCAGGAGAAGGAAGGATTTGTCTACGAGAAGGACACGGTGTGGCAGAAAGAATTTGAGGAAATGTTCCCGTTTGAGGAGACAGAAGACCAGCTTATGGCTATTGAGGCCACGAAACGCGACATGGAAAGCCCGAAGATCATGGATCGCCTGATTTGCGGAGATGTCGGATTCGGGAAAACGGAGATCGCGATCCGGGCAGCTTTTAAGGCTGTGCAGGACGGAAAGCAGGTTGTTTACCTTGTCCCGACAACGATTCTGGCACAGCAGCATTATAATACTTTTGTGCAGAGAATGAAGGAATTCCCTGTTCGCGTAGATCTTCTCTGTCGTTTCCGTACACCGGCGGAACAGAAAAAAACTCTGACGGATCTGACGAAAGGCCAGGTCGATATCCTGATCGGAACACATCGTGTGCTGAGTAAGGATGTTCAGTTTAAGGATCTGGGGCTTCTGATTATTGATGAAGAACAGCGTTTTGGAGTACAGCACAAAGAAAAAATCAAAAAATTGAAAGAAAATGTGGATGTTCTGACACTGACTGCTACCCCGATTCCGCGAACACTTCATATGAGCCTGATCGGGATTCGTGATATGAGTGTTCTGGAAGAGGCCCCTATGGACCGGATGCCGATCCAGACCTATGTGATGGAATACAATGACGAGATGGTGCGGGAAGCCATCCAGAGAGAATTATCCAGACAGGGACAGGTGTATTATGTATATAATCGGGTCAAAGACATCGCCGATATGACAGCCAGAATCCAGGCATTGGTGCCGGAAGCAAATGTTGCGTTTGCACATGGACAGATGCGGGAACATCAGCTGGAACACATTATGTACGATTTCATTAATGGAGAGATTGACGTATTGATTTCTACAACCATCATTGAAACGGGACTGGATATTTCGAATGTAAATACCATCATTATCCACGATGCCGACCGGATGGGATTGTCCCAGCTTTATCAGCTTCGAGGGCGTGTTGGACGCTCGAATCGGATGGCATATGCTTTCCTTTTGTATAAACGGGATAAGCTTCTGAAAGAAGTGGCAGAAAAAAGGCTTGCAGCCATCCGGGAATTCACAGACCTGGGTTCCGGAGTGAAGATTGCCATGAGGGATCTGGAAATCCGAGGTGCCGGAAATCTCCTGGGTGAGGAGCAGCACGGGCACATGGAGGCAGTTGGATACGATCTCTACTGTAAAATGCTGAATGAGGCGGTTCGTCAGCAAAAAGGAGAAATTCCGGAAGATACGTATACAACGACGATCGATCTGAACATCGATGCATTTATTCCGCCGACTTATATCCCGAATGAATATCAGAAGCTGGATATTTATAAGCGAATCGCAGCCATCGAGACGGAGGAAGAACGGGAAGATATGCTGGAAGAACTGATTGACCGGTTCGGGGAACCGCCGAAAAAAGTACAGCAGCTTTTGACTATCGCACAGATCAAAGCTTTTGCGCACAGCTCTTATATTATTGCAATCGAGCAAAAAGGGGAAGATTATCAATTTACCATGTACGAGAAGGCAAAAGTATCGGCCCAGAAGATTCCGGTGCTTTTGGATAAGTATAAAGGTGCTCTCACTTTCAAAGTCGATGTAAATCCGTATTTCATATATAGGAAGCTTCGGAAGACAAAGAAGGAGAAAGATGAACAGGTTCTCGAAAATGTAAAACAGATTATTGCAGATATTCATGAATTGATTGAAGAATAAAGCGTTTTCATATAGCCGGATGTCAAATAACGGATGTCAAATTTTCGTGAAAAGGATTGCCAGCTAAGGAAAAACACGGTATACTATATAAATATGCACGACGATTCTGCTCGGGAGAACGGCAGGATACGGTTAAGGAGGAAATAGTTCAGATGAAGAAGAGAGTATTGACGCTTGTACTTGCATCTGCCCTGGTGGCAGCTACAGTAGCAGGCTGCGGTAAATTAGATGGAAGTGAAGTAGTTGCAGAGGTTGGAGATGCGAAGATCACGGCAGATGTGGCGAATTTCTATGCGAGATATCAGCAGGCACAATATGAGACGTATTATGCAAGCTTTTTAGGAGAGGATATGTGGTCTGGTGAGGCAGAAGAGGGTAAGACCTATGAAGAAAGTGTGAAGAAAGGCGTTCTGGAGTCACTTGAAACTATGTATATACTGGATGCACATAAGGATGACTATGGTGTTTCCTTGACGGATGAGGAGAATGAGGCTATAGAGAAAGCGGCGAAGAGCTTTACTGAATCGAACAATCTTGAAGATAAGGATATGGTTTCCGGAGATGAAGAAACTGTGAAGAAATTCCTGGAGCTTGTTACCATTCAGGAAAAAATGCATGAAGCAATGACTGCCGATGTGGATACCGAAGTGTCCGATGAAGAGGCTGCACAGAAGAGTATGCAGTATGTATATTTCTCATTTACCAAGACAGACGACGATGGAAATTCAACCCAGCTTTCAGAAGATGAAAAGGCAGAACTGAAAGAAACGGTTGAGGCATTCCGGGAGGGAGCGGTGAACGCGGAGGATTTTGCAGCTTATGCAGAGGAGGCTGGATATACAGCATCGACTCTGACTTTTGATACATCAACTACATCACCGTCTCAACTGCTTGTGGTTGCGGCAGATTCACTGAAGGAAGGCGAGGTTACTCCTGTGGTCGAAGATACCAGCGGATATTTTGTTGCAAAGCTGACCAGTCTCCTCGACCGGGACGCAACGGATGCAAAAAAAGAATCCATCGTTTCCGAACGGAAAGAAGAGCAGTTTGATAAGCTCTGCGAAGAATGGAAAGAAGCAGACGGTGTGAAGGTTCACAAAAATGTATGGGACAAGATCAGTTTTGTAAAACGGGGCGTGACAATTAAAGATACAGACGAATAGAATGTGGAATTGTAGCAGTTCAGCCGTAAGGCTGAACTGTTGTGTTTTGGTCTGGCATTTTTTGTTTTGAATGGTGGCAAGCTTTCTGAATTTACGGGGGATTGTGTAAATTCCTTTTTACAATCTTGCAATTACCTTTTCAAAATCCATAATAAGCTACTGTTCTTACGGATTATTCATCAATTCCACTCTAAGAGTTTGGAAAAATTTATGATATAATATATAATTTTGTAAAAATACAAATACATATTAAAAATGTATTGACAAATTGGGTGCAACGAGTTATTATATAGACATAAAAGATAGATGAGGTAATAAAAACAGATAAAAAGGTTTCGGACGCTATCTTTTTAAATTGAAGAATGGAGGTACAGACCACCGAAAACATAATTTCAAAAACGGGAATCTAAGAAAGGAAGGTACAGACCACCAGAAAGGTAAATAATAATGACAGATGAAGTGAATTAAAGAGGAGTATCAAAATACGAAGGTTGATACTCCTCTTTAATATGTTTAAATTGTAATGAGGGTTAATATTGAGTTTGTGTTAAAACAGTGAAATAGTTGCGATTATGTCTGCTTGTGTGATATAATAATCCGGTGGGAGAACGTAAATAATGATATAGGAGGACTTGTTTTATGTTTAATGAACCAATGATAAATGAGATCATTACCCAGATGAATGCAGTCGTACAGAATGGGATAGAGATACCCTTTCCAGCTCTGGTTATTTCGGCAGTTATCGGATTGATTGTATGTCTGTTCGGACTGAAGCTGGTCAGATTTGTGAACGCGATTTGCGGACTGGCTGTTGGAGCTGTACTTGGAATTCTGGTGGCATATCTGATCCAGACCGATCTGAAGATCGGTCTCGCCATTGTTGCGGCGGCAGCACTGATTCTGACGATCATGTCAGCAGTGTTCAAGAAGTTTGGAGCATTTCTGCTTTGCCTGAGCGTGGCTCTGGAGGTTGTAGGTATGTTCCAGATGCAGAATTTTACAATGCTGGTTGTCACAGGAGTTGCCGGAATTATTATTGCAGTCCTGACAATGATCTGGTTTGAACCACTTGTTATCATTGTGACATCACTGAGCGGGGGAATGGGGCTTGGAAATGCAGTTGCGCAGATGGTCGGAATTAAGAATCCTTACATTACACTGGGAATCTGTGCGGCCGGTATCGCCATCGGACTTATCGTACAATTTATGATGAAGTCCCGGGAAATCGGAAGAAGAGAAGCGCGGCATTCCAGACAGGTGAAAGAAGAGATTTCGATTGAATCGGAGATTGATCGTGCACGTTCCATTCTGGATCTCGATGATGAGGAGGAAGACGAAGACGAGTACGAGGAATAAAATTTTAAAGAAAGTCTGGTGATGTGCTCATGAAGATCGATATGCATTGTCATGTACGGGAAGGGTCGATTGACAGTAAAGTCAGTTTGGAGAAGTATATTTTAAAGCTGAAGGAAAAGGGAATTGATGGTATGCTGGTGACCGATCATGATACGTATAATGGTTACCGGTACTGGAAGAACACTTTCAAAGGGAAAAAGTATAATGATTTCGTTGTGTTAAAAGGAATTGAATATGATACGCTGGAAGCGGGGCATATTCTGATCATCATGCCTCAAGGCGTTAAGATGCGGCTTCTGGAAATGCGCGGACTTCCGCTTTCCCTACTCATTGATTTTGTGCATCATCACGGTGGAATCTGCGGTCCGGCACATCCTTGTGGAGAAAAGTATTTAAGCTTTACCAATACAAAGAAATGGCAGACGTCGCCGGAACTTCTGGAGAAATTTGACTTTGTTGAAACATTTAACGCGTGTGAACCGCCCGAATCCAATGCCGGCGCGAAACTGCTGGCGGAAAAATACAACAAACCCGGAACGGGGGGAAGCGATGCGCACAAGCTGGATTGTGTGGGAATGGCATATACGGAGTTTCCACATCCAATCAAGACGGAGCTGGATCTGATTATGCAGATCCGGAACCGGGAACCGATCAAGGCGGTTGGTGACTTTTACACAAAGACCACGAAGGACAAGATCGGTAAAGCGAATAAGCTTTTGGTGTATTCATTCTGGTTCTACAACCGTGGAGGAGCACTTCTAAAGATGCACAAACGCAAGAATAAGATTCAGGATGAGCAGCCGATCGATCCGATTGATCCGATTGAGATCCCATATCTGAAACGAATTAAAAGAGACCATTAATTGAATAATAAAAGTCCGTATCACCGGCATCGTTTCTGATAGAAAATCAATGCTGATGATACGGACTTTTATGTATAAATGAAAATCTGATTCGGAACTGCAGGTCATCTAGCGTTTGCGCAGAGAATTCAGTTTCTCGCGCAGATCGTCTAAGGATTCACTGTATTTTTTGTTTTCCATTTTCGGGAACGCTTTTAGAAGACGTTTCTGAATACCGGTAAAGTCCTCACCAAGTTCACTGTAATGCTTACGCAAGGATGCAATACGTTCTTTCAATTCGTCTGAAACCGTATCCAATGTTTCGGAAATCTCTTCGCGGCGCTCTGTGAGATTGCCCAGAATCTCTTCCTGCTTTAAAGCAAAAGAATCTTTGAATTCCATCTGTTTTGCTGCAAGGGAATCTTTGAATTCCTCCTGTTTTGCAGTAAAAGAATCTTTGAGTTCTTCCTGCTTCTCCGTAACAGAATCCTTGATCGCATCCTGGGTTTCCATCGCTGCGATCGTATTTTTGTAAATATTTTCTCCAATTTTGTCTGATATTTCATGAAGCTCATCAGCAATCTCCTGCATAGCCGCAAGACGTTTGTTCATCTTCAAGATGCCGGAAGCAGTCACATAAAGGTCTGCAAACATGCCGATCCCCAGTATGATCAGAATGATCACTCCGACGATAACAGGAATATAGAGCAACAGTTTGTGAATAACCGGATGGATGAAATCCACGATCAAAACACAGGCAACGCCCCATATAAGAGAAAACAAGAGGCATACATAGCCATTGAGATTAAGCGGCATATTCGAATAATCCCACCATTTGTTATGAAAGACCCTCTCCAGAATGAACCCGGTCAGCCATTCGAGTGCGGTTACGAGAATCGTACTGGTTATATAGAGAATGATGAGATTGGATCTGTAAGGACTAAGAAAATGGACGACCAGTGTGACTCCGATACCGTAGACCGGACAAATTGGGCCATTCAGAAATCCGCGGTTTACAAATCGATGCTCTTTCCAGGCGGCAAAAGCGACTTCCGTACACCAGCCAAGAAAGCCATAGACGAAAAAGTACAAAGCGATAAAATATAATTCCGTCATTTCAGTTTGCTCCTAACTATTTAATTTGTATGAATTACTATTATAACGCAATTATGGGGGAGATGTAAAGGAGGATTCTGTAAAGAAAAGGCTAAAATGTATTAATAGGATGATGTGAGGTGATAGGAAGATTCGGACTTTAAGAAAAAAATAAGAAGTCTAATAATTGACTTTTGGGTACCCGTATCTTATGATATGGGTACTCGTCTTATGTATCTCTTTTTCGTGCCGGATGGGCAGGAAGGAGAATACAAATATGTTTATCAAATCAAGAAGATGGCAGTATGCCATCACAGCGGTACTTACCGCTCTTTGTCTGACCGGAAGCAGTCAGAAGATCTGCGAAGTCAAAGCGACAGGAAATTCAACAGATACAATTGTAAAGCTGGATGAAAAGCTCGGAGTGGCTCCGGGAGCAGTTCTTACGGAGCTCCAGGCACACGAGAACGACGGTTATTACCTTGGCACACCCTATACCGGTTCCCCGTTAACACCGGGAAACTGTATGCGGCCGAACGGAGCAAATGGTGGAAATGGCGGTATGAACTGTACCGGTTTTGTGGCGTATGTTCTGGAAAAATGCGGAGCGGATCTTTCGGGGATCGCGAACCGTGGATACCGGGGCGGCAAGGTGAATGCAAGCAACTGGTATCACTGGATCACGGAAAATGCCGTGGAGTATTATCATTATGATACCGTTGAAGAGCTGCTGGCGGGCGGAAAGGCCCAGAAAGGGGATGTGATCTATTTTGAACCGCGCTCCTGGGAATCGGAGGATGCGGACTGTCATATCGGATTTTTCTGGGGAAATAACGGGAAAGATAATAAGTTCTGGCATTCTTCGACGCATCCCCAGCGAGGGAATCAGATTTCGGTGCTGGAGCCCAAATGCGAATCTACCGTATATTTATTTAAGATTTCACATACAGGCGGTCTGGAAGTGAAGAAATCCTCTTCGGATGCCGGATTGGTGGAAGGGAATTCCTGCTATTCACTTGCCGGGGCAGAATTTACGCTATTTTATCAAGGAACAGAAAATGTGGCGGCGGTGATCACGACTGATGAAAGGGGCTACGGGAAGGCCGATGCTCTGCAGGAAGGGAGCTATGATATCAGAGAAACGAAAGCTCCGCAGGGGTATACCTGTAACCCGGAGTCGCAAACGATCACCGTAAAAGCAGGTGAGACAGTCTATTATACCTGTGAAGATGCTCCTTTTTACAATCCGATCGAATGGCTGCTGGAAAAGAAGGACAAAGAGAGCGGAAGCGGAAAACCACAAGGAAGCGGAAGCCTGGAAGACGCAGAATTTACAGTGCAGTATTATGATATGATATCGCAGGAAGATCCTGCAAAAGAGGGACATTCGCCGCTTCGGACATGGGTATTCAGGACGGACGCACAGGGTAAAGTGAAGATGACCGGAGCATATCAGGTCGGAGGTGATGCGCTTTATCTGGTAAATGGAGCAGGCGTTCTGCCTGTCGGTACAGTTACGATCCGAGAGACGAAGGCTCCGGAGGGTTACCGGAAGACAGATGTGGTTTTTGCTCAGGCGATTCAGCCGGAAGAAGAAAGTGCATCGGAGGCTGCATTGCATGTCTATCAGGAAACCATTGTTCCGGAGGAGATCGTGCGGGGAGATCTGGAGCTGATCAAGGTGGCTGACAGCACAATGGAACGCCTCTCTGGAATTCCTTTCCGGATCACATCTAAGACCACGCAAGAAGCACATGTCATCATTACCGACAAAAACGGTTATGCGTCTACGGCGTCAAAATGGAACCGTCATACGGTAAATACGAACCGGGGAGAGTCTGCAGAGGATGGAATCTGGTTTGGCGAAGGGAAATCCGATGATAAGAAAGGCGCGCTCCCATATGACACGTATTGCATCGAAGAACTGGAGTGTGAGAATAACAGTGACAGGATTTTACTGCCGCCTTTTGAGGTGGAGATCACGAGAGATGCTCATACCGTGAATCTGGGAACGCTTACGAATGATAAAAGACCGGTTCCGGAGATCGCGACAACGGCACTTGACGAAGAAACCCGCACTCATGAGGCTAAACCGAGGGAGGAAATGGTGCTGATTGATACGGTGTCATGGAAGAACCTTACTCCCGGGAAGGAATATACACTGAAAGGTATTCTGATGGACGCCGAAAGTGGGGAAGAACTGAAAATCGGAGAAGAGCTGGTTACGGCTGAAGCGACATTTGCGCCGGAGAAAGAAGAGGGAAGCGAAGAAATGCGCTTTGTATTTAATGCGTCCGGATTGGGAGGGAAAACGACGGTCGTGTTTGAGTATTTATATTGCGAGGGAAAATTGGTTGCTGACCATACCAATCTGGGAGATGAAGGACAGTCTGTTCATTTTGAGGAAGAGCCGGAAATTCCGGAGGAACCGGAAAAACCCGAAATACCGCAAAAACCAGAAGATATGCAGCTGGGAAAGCCGCAGCTCCCAGTGAAAACAACATCGGTTGCGACCGGTGATTCGGCAAACTTGATAGTTCTTATCCTTTGTGCGCTTCTTTCTTGCGCTGTAGTGTTGAAATGTGTTAGAATATCACGGAGAAAGTAAGTAATTTCATCTTGAAATAAAGATGAGACTCCCACCTCCATAGGTGGCGAGTTGCGGTAAGCTAGTCTTGGTGGGAGTCAAATCTTCTTCCAAGATTAAGCCTCCGGCGGATTGCAGAGGTGCGCAGATGTATTGTGTCATGCAAAGCATGACGCGCACCTCGCAGCAAGTACGCCGAGGCGTACTTGAAGATTCAACTTAATAAATGATCCAAGGAGGAATTTAATCATGGGAATGACGATGACGCAGAAGATTCTTGCGGACCATGCAGGACTGGACTTGGTTGTGGCGGGACAGCTCATTGAAGCAAAGCTGGATGTCGTGATGGCGAATGATATCACAGGTCCTATGGCGCTGCCGATTTTCAGACAGATGGCAGATAAAGTATTTGACAAAGACAAGGTGGTTCTGGTACCGGATCACTTTACACCGAATAAGGATATCAAGTCAGCAGAGAACTCCAAAGCGATTCAGGATTTCGCAAAGGAGCAGGGATTGAAATGGTATCTGGTACAGGGCAAATGTGGTGTGGAGCATGCGATCCTTCCAGAATATGGTATCGTTGCTGCCGGTGAGTGTATTATCGGGGCAGATTCACACACCTGTACATACGGAGCACTCGGAGCATTTTCAACGGGTGTGGGAACCACAGATATTTCAACAGGTATGGCGACCGGAGAACTCTGGTTCAAAGTTCCGTCAGCAATCAAGTTTGAGCTGACCGGCAAACCGGGACCGTATGTGACCGGTAAAGATGTGATCCTTCATATCATCGGCAGAATCGGGGTGGACGGAGCACTGTATAAATCCATGGAATTCATGGGTGACGGCCTGAAGTACCTGACAATGGATGACCGTTTCACGATGGCGAATATGGCAATTGAGGCCGGAGCAAAGAACGGAATCTTTATGGTTGATGAACAGACGGAAGCGTATCTGAAAGAACATACAGATAAAGAATATAAGATTTACGCACCGGATGAGGATGCCGAGTATGATGAAGTTGTTGTTGTGGATCTTTCTGAAGTCCGCCCGACGGTTGCGTTCCCGCATCTTCCGGGCAATGCGAAGACCATCGATGAGATCGAAGCGATGGAACCGATCGTGATCAACCAGGTGGTGATCGGATCCTGCACCAACGGAAGAATTTCCGATATGAGAAAAGCTGCTGCGATCCTGAAAGGACATACTGTTCATCCGGATGTGCGCGTGATGGTAGTTCCGGCTACACAGGCGGTTTATAAGCAGTGTATCAAGGAAGGACTGATCGACATTTTTATTGATGCTGGTTGCGCTGTGAACACACCGAGCTGCGGTCCTTGTATGGGAGGCCATATGGGAGTTATGGCTGCAGGGGAAAAATGTGTTTCAACTACGAACAGAAACTTTGTCGGACGTATGGGACATGTGGATTCTCTGATTTATCTGGCGTCACCGGAAGTGGCAGCAGCAAGTGCAATTGCAGGGTATATTGCAAATCCGGAGAAAGTAGGTGACAAATAATGAACGCAAAAGGACATGTATTTAAATATGGTGATAATGTAGATACGGATGTAATCATTCCGGCGAGATATCTGAATTCCTATGACGCGAAAGAGCTTGCGACGCATGCGATGGTAGATATTGATCCGACTTTTGTGGAGAGAGTACAGCCGGGCGATCTGATCGTGGCAAATAAGAATTTTGGATGTGGCTCTTCGAGAGAGCATGCACCGCTTTGCCTGAAGACGGCAGGGGTAAGCTGTGTGATCGCAGAGACCTTTGCGAGGATTTTCTACCGCAATGCGATCAATATCGGGCTTCCGATCATTGAGTGCCCGGAAGCGGCAAGAAACATTGAGGCAGGCGATGAAGTGGAAGTGGATTTTGACTCCGGCAAGATCTATAACCGTACGAAAGGAACCGAGTTCCAGGGACAGCCGTTCCCGGAATTTATGCAGAAGCTGATCGCGGCAGGCGGACTTGTGAATTATACAAATGCAAAAAAGAATCAGTAATTGAAAAAAGGTCCCGCGGGACCTTTTTTTCTTATATGACATAATCATTGCCATAGAGGGTCGTCTGTTGATCTAGAATATCCTGCAGCGTTACGCTGTCCAGATATTCGTTGACCGTTTTGTAAAGTCCCTGCCACATCGGAAGGGTGAGACATTCGCCGCAGCGCGGGCACATATTCGGTTCCTGCTCGAGACAGGAGATCGGTGCCAGGCTGCCTTCGGTGACGCGAAGAATGTCTCCCACAGTGATGGAAGAAGGTTCTTTCGCCAGCTCATATCCCCCCTGATAACCGCGGCCGGTGAGCAGAAATCCGGCACGGTTCAGCATGGGAACGATCTGTTCCAGATATTTTTTGGAGATATCCTGACGTTTGGCAATATCTTTTAATGCAACAAATCCGCAGTTCCGGTGCTGTGCCAGATCAAGGAGAAGCCGGAGTGCATAGCGTCCTTTGGTTGAGATTTTCATAGTGTTCACCTCGTCTTTATTTCTGATGTCGTGCTCCAGATAACCCGTTCTATACGGGAAAAACCATGGGAATCATGGCATCCTATATATTAACATAATACCACGTATTTACTAGGTATTCAAATGAAAAAAGCATATTGCAACTGTATTTACAAGAATAAGGAGAACGTATATAATAGTTATATGTGTTTAATTGGGCTCGGCAGGACAGAGCGTCAGATGGCGAAGTCTGTCAGAATACGGTGGAAGGTGGATCAGAATGAAAAAAGGGAGAAACGGAAATGTAGTGGATTTCGGCGCAACACTTCAGGAGTGGCCGAAAAGAATATGGGAATGGGACGAGGTGCGGGAGTGCTATCTGCCGCACCTTTCCAAGTGGAAAGAACAAGGAATGCCACTGGAGGCGATGGTATGGGTACCGGCCAAGGGATATGAGCGGGGAGCCTTTGAATATCTGGCGGCAAGATTTGACGGACAGATTATGCTTCTTTTTCCGAAGAAAGACGGAGAGGTAAAGGAGATATGTATTCCATGCAGGGATATCCTGGCTGTGCGGGAACTGCGGTATGTGTTGGACTGCAGATATCTGATCTATTATGAAATGGACGGTAAGATTGAATGCGTGGCGATGCCGTACAATGAGGCGACCCAGTATTTATTTACCCCGTTCTTAAACTGTGCATTGCAGTTGGATGAGAATTTTAATGCGGCAAGCCGGATTCGTTTGAATCCGCGGCCGGAGCATTTGCTCCATGAGGCGCATGAGCTTTACAGTTTCAGTGAGGCTGCATACAGGCTGGGAGACAAGATCGTTCATTATGAATGGGGCAGGAATTTCCAGATTACAAAGAATTTCATATTTAAAACGAAGAAAGAGTGTTCATGGATCCTCTGTGAGATGGAGGAGGGCTGGTGCATGATCGAATGCGGTGCCAACTATCATGAGACCACCTATTTATATAAGAAATATGGCAAAGTCCTGCTGGAAGAAGAAAAAAAGCTCTGGAAGATGGAGGTTGAGGAAAATGGACAGCCTTATCTGGTGCGTGATCTGAAGTATGAGACACGGAATGTGGGCAAAGAAAAATAAGGTGCAATTGTAACCTGAAAGAGAGAGACAGACGACATGAGAATTGCATTCAGAAGAAAAGAAGACGGAGCGGAGCTGGTTCGTGTGTGGAGCGAATCGGAGGTTGTCAAAGTTCCGGAAAATGTTGGAAAATATAGAATAAATTCCATTGCATCCTATGCATTTTCCAATCACAAACAGGTGGAAGATGAAGATGTGGAGTTCTTTGAAGAGGACAGCAGAGCGGAAGAATTCCAGATGCAGGATCTGCCGCTCAGATGCGGAGCCAATCTTCTGGAGATCCATCTTCCACCTACGGTGAAGGTGATCGGTAATTATGCATTTTACGGCTGCATGAATATGAAAGTCTTTCACGGAACAGACGAGATCGTGAGGATGGGAAGCGGTGTGTTCACCGGATGCCGTCTGTCGAATGTTCAAATTGATTTTTATGAGGGAGAGCGGTCCTGTCTGAAGGAGATTCTGACAGAGATCCGCTATGAGATCGTGGCGACTCTGGTTTATGGAAAAGGAAAAGAAGAACGGTTCACGAAGATCATTTTTCCGGAACATTACATGGACGCTGTGGAGAATACGCCTGCAAGGATCGTGGAGACTCATTATTACGGCTCGGGTGGAGAATACAGGGAATGTTTCTACCGCCGGGAGCTGGATTACCTGAAATACGACAGAATGTTCGCACTTTCCGGTGTGCGGGATGATGAGGCGGTTACGGTCCAGGTCGCACTTGCAAGACTGATGTATCCGGTGAAACTTGAGGATGCCGCACGCAGGCGGTATGAAACTTATATCCGGGAACATCTGACGAATCTGATAAAGGATTGTCTGAAAAAACTTGACGATCATGAGAATTATGCGCTCGGTTCACCGGTGGAGATCGTGGAATTTATCTGTCGGATGGAGTATTTTGAAAGGGATGTGCTGGAGCGGGCGATTGATCTGGCATCCCGGACCGGACAGACGGAAGTCTTAAGTATCCTGATGGATGAGAGACACCGGAGATTTCCGGTAAGAAAGAAGAAATTCGTTCTATAGAATGCAGAAGGAAAGAAGCGGAAGAATATGGAACTCAATTTGGAAGAGAATACGAAGCAGGAAGACCAGCTGGAGCAGATCGGCCGCCGGATCCTGGCGCTTTCAAGAAATGAACTGTATCTGCAGATGCGATTCCTAGATGTGGCATTGTCTTCCCTGGCGTATGTACAGGATTTTTCGGTATCGCTTGTTGCCACAGACGGGTGGAATCTGTATTTTCATCCGGGAGAGCTCGGAGGACTCTACCGGAAAAACAGGCTGGATGTAAACCGGGCTTATCTGCATGCCGTGATGCACTGCATTTTCCGTCATATGATTACGCGGAAGGGCAGGGAGAAGCTGTGGTGGAATCTGGCTTGTGACATCGTGACGGAATCCATCATTGACGGGTGGAACACACGGAATATCCGGCGTGCCAAGTCATGGCTCAGGCAGGAAACCTACCGGAAGATGCAAGGTGAGATGAAGGTGCTGACGGCGGAGAAGGTTTACGGAAGTCTGATGCGATGGGAGCTTTCAGAGAGAGAGATGCTTCGTCTTCAGGCGGAATTTACCGTTGATGATCATAAATACTGGGCTGAGGATGAGGAGAAGAACAGAAATAGTGAGCTGAATCAGAGATGGAAAGATATCAGTGAACAGATGCAGACGGAGATGGAAACATTTTCGCAGGAGACTGCCGGTGGAACGGGCCATTTTCTGGAACAGATCCGGGTGGAGAACAAGGAGCGGTATGATTACCGGAAATTTCTCAGAAAATTTGCCGTGCTGAAGGAAGAGATGACCATTGATGAGGATTCCTTTGATTATGGATTTTACAGCTATGGGCTGCGATTGTACGGAAATATGCCGCTGATTGAGCCGCAGGAGTGGAAAGAAGTCAGTAAGATCGAGGATTTTGTGATCGTGATCGATACGTCCATGTCCTGTTCCGGAGAACTGGTGAAAAAATTTCTGGAGGAGACGTATGGAATCTTAAGTGAGAACGACAGCTTCTTCCGGAAAGTCAATATCCATATTCTCCAGTGTGATGAGCAGGTGCAGACGGATCAGAAGATCACGAATAAAGAGGAACTGCGGGAGTACATGGAGCATCTGGACCTGGTCGGAGAAGGCGGTACGGATTTCAGGCCGGCATTTGAGTATATCAACCGTATGATAGAAAATCATCAGTTTGCTAGGCTGAAGGGTGTGATCTATTTTACAGACGGGCAGGGTATCTTTCCGAAACAGATGCCGCCCTATGAGACTGCATTTGTGTTTATGGAAAGGGAAGGCCTTGAGGTGGAGGTTCCGCCGTGGGCGATGAAGCTTACGATTGAGGAGGACGAATTGGAAAACTATGGACATTAAGCGAGCAAAACAGGAAATCAAGGACGCGATCGAAGCGTATTTAGTAAAGGATGAATGTGGAAAATACATGATCCCCGCTATTCATCAGCGGCCGATCCTTCTGATGGGGCCTCCGGGAATCGGAAAGACACAGATCATGGAGCAGGTGGCAAGAGAGTGCGGGATCGGCCTGGTGGCGTATACGATCACCCATCATACCCGCCAGAGCGCAGTGGGGCTGCCGTTTATTCAGAAAAAACAGTACGGAGGGAAAGAATATTCGGTGACGGAGTATACGATGAGCGAGATCATCGCGTCGGTGTATGACAAAATGGAAGTTACCGGACACAAAGAGGGAATTCTTTTCATTGATGAGATCAACTGTGTCTCTGAGACCCTGGCGCCAACGATGCTGCAGTTCCTGCAGTGCAAGACATTCGGAAATCAGAAAGTCCCGGAGGGATGGATCATCGTTGCGGCGGGCAACCCGCCTGAGTATAATAAATCGGTACGTGAATTTGATGTGGTGACCCTGGACCGTATCAAGAAAATCGATGTGGAAGAGAATTTTGATGTCTGGAAAGAATACGCCTATCAGGTGAGCGTGCATCCGGCGGTCATCTCCTATCTGGATGCAAGGCGGGAGAACTTCTACCGGATGGAGACGACGGTGGACGGGAGAATGTTTGCAACTGCCAGGGGATGGGAGGATCTCTCCCGACTGATCCAGGTGTATGAAAGACTGGGAAAAAAGGTGGACCGGGAAGTCGTGCATCAGTATATCCAGCACTGGAAGATTGCAAAAGATTTCGCAAATTATCTGGAACTCTATGTGAAATATCGGAAGGATTACGGAATTGAAAAGATTCTGGAAGGAACCTATGGGGAGGATACGCTGGAGAAGCTGAAAGTTGCTGCGTTTGATGAAAAACTGAGTGTGGTGAACCTTCTTTCCGGAAGATTGGCGGGCGCTTTTAAAGACACCTATGAAATGGATCGCTATGTATCTGCCCTGTATGAATGGCTGAAGAAATATCGTGCTTTGATCCGTGAAGTGGAGAAAGAAGGAATGTCAGAAGAACTCTATGCAAGCGGAGGAATCATCAAGACGATCTATTTTCGGGCGAAAAAGGAATTCGAAGATCAGAAAAAGGCTGAGAAGCTTGACCGGGACGGGGAGCGGTGCATGGCAAAAGTGGTGGATACACTGGAAGGCTACTGGAATTATGCCAAAGAAGAGCATCTGGCCGGCAATGAAGCGTTTGAACAGATCCGGGAGCTTTTTGCAGATGAGACCGAAAAGCGGGAGGAAATGGTCGACCATACGATGGAAATGCTGGAGCATGCGTTTGAATTCCTGGAAAAAGCATTCGGAGAGAGTCAGGAGATGGTCGTATTCGTGACGGAGCTGAATACGAATTACTACAGCATCTGGTTCCTGAAAGAGAATGACTGCGGATTGTATTATAAATACAATAAGGGACTGCTGTTCGATGAACGGCACCAGGAGATCCTGAAGCAGATGGACGAGGCGGAAGAGAGTATGGAACGAGGGATCCGGTAAGCGGAAAATCCGAGAGGATGGGATTGCCGGATCCTGCAAATGAGAAGACTGGAAGAATGGAACGTGATGCGGATTCCGGCATATAATGAAAAGGAAGGCAGATACAAGGGGCAGTTCCAAATTGCTGTGCAGAAATGAAACGAAAATCCTGAAACAGGAGAGATGGCTGCCGGACATAAGAACCGGTCGTTGGACGTTGAAATATGAGGAACGTTTTCGAAAAGGGCCGGGACTTAATTATCCGGGAGAAGTGACGGCAGAAGCCGGAACAGAAGCCATGATCCTTGAGGTGCGCTGCCTGAGCGTTTCGGTCTGGGGAAGGGCACAGGATGGCTGGCTGTGCCTGTATATGAGCGGCACCTGGTATGTGGAATAAAATTGTGGGAATAGAATCATGGACATAGAAAAAAGGCGGTTCAGAAGAGGATTTGCGAAAACTCTTTCTGAACCGCCTTTTGGGATATTCTTAATAACTGCTATTTCTGGTTGTTCTTAGCTTCAGCCAGTTTCATCGCACGAACTTTCAGCGGAAGGCCGAACAAGGTAATGAAGCCGTCTGCATCGTGGTGGTCATAAAGATCACCGGTTGTAAAGCTTGCCAGAGATTCGCTGTAAAGTGAATACGGAGAAGTTGTACCTGCTTTGATGATGTTGCCTTTGTAAAGCTTGAATTTCACTTCACCTGTCACATATTCCTGGGTGGAGGTTACGAATGCCTGAATCGCTTCACGAAGCGGAGTGAACCATTTTCCTTCGTATACTACCTGAGCAAGCTTGTTACCCATATCTTTCTTCACTTCCATGGTTGCACGGTCAAGCACCAGTTCTTCCAGCTGTGCGTGTGCTTCCATCAGAATCGTTCCGCCCGGAGTCTCATATACGCCACGGGACTTCATACCTACAACACGGTTTTCAACGATATCAACGATACCGATACCATGTTTGCCGCCAAGTGCGTTGAGCTTGCGGATGATGTCGGCTACCTTCATTTCTTCGCCGTTGATGCTTACCGGAACACCTTTTTCGAATTTCATAGTGACATACTCACCTTCGTCCGGGGCCTTTTCCGGTGTAACGCCGAGAACCAGAAGATGATCGTAGTTCGGTTCATTGGCTGGATTCTCCAGTTCCAGACCTTCGTGGCTTAAGTGCCATAAGTTACGGTCACGGCTGTAGCTGTGGCTTGCGTCAAACGGAAGATCAATGCCGTGTGCTCTGCAGTACGCGATCTCATCTTCACGGGACTGCATGGTCCATACATCGGTCATACGCCATGGAGCGATGATCTTCAGATCCGGAGCGAGTGCCTTGATTCCAAGCTCGAAACGGATCTGGTCGTTTCCTTTACCGGTAGCACCGTGGCAGATTGCGGAAGCGTTCTCTTTTCTCGCAATCTCAACCAGTTTTGCGGCAATTCCCGGACGAGCCATAGCGGTTCCGAGTAAATATTTATTTTCATAAACGGCACCTGCCTGTACACATGGCATGATGTAGTTTTCGCAGAAATCATCGGTGATATCTTCAATATATAATTTGGAAGCTCCGGCAAGTTTTGCCCTTTCATCCAGTCCGTCCAGTTCTTCGCCCTGTCCGCAGTTGATGCAGCAGCAGATTACTTCGTAATCAAAGGTCTCTTTTAACCATGGGATAAGTGTGGTTGTATCAAGACCACCTGAATATGCTAAAACAACTTTCTCTTTCATTCTATATTCCTCCTGATAATAAGTTCGTCGATCAAGTACAAAACACACTATACACTATGTTTTATATTTATGCAAGAAAAAAATGCAAAATCTTGAAAAAATGTGTGTTTTTATGCATGAAAATGTATAAAAACAAGTTTATATGCATTTTTGAAATCAGAGAACCGCATGTGAAAGACCTGTGTGAAAATGAAAATGATAGAAAATATGAGGCAATTTAAAAAAAAGCTTGACATTTTCCGCGTGAACGATAGAATAGAATGAAAAGAAGCAGTGTATTGCAAACGAGTAATGGAGGAGTAAGGATCATGGATTATATGCATAAAATGAATTACAATCATACTCTCATCATTACCTTCCGACCGTGTCAGCCGTATCCCTTAGGGGGATACGTATATTAATTGAACATGGACGGGATGGCGTTGTTGTTGTGCTTCTCAATCAGAGAGATTCCCTTAGAGGGATGAGTTTGACTTATTTTGCCGTAAGGAAAAAGAGTGTCAGGAGAAAAGGTATAACTATATGCGTTTTCCCCTGATTTTTTTGTACTTTTTTTATTATTTTTACATGAGTTATTATGGCAGGATTAGGAGAACGAAATGGAACTGAGACAGGAATTAAAAGATAAAAAGAGAATTGTGATTAAAGTTGGGACTTCTACAGTGACATACGAGAAGACGGGACAGATCAATCTGGAAAAGCTGGAGAAGTTTGTCAGGATTCTGATCAATATGAGAAACCGCGGGAAGGAAGTGATCGTTGTTTCATCCGGAGCAGTCGGGATTGGAAGGAACGTTCTGGGGATTACGGAAAAACCGCAGGGAGATGTCAAGCAGGCCTGTGCAGCTGTCGGGCAGGGAAGACTGATGATGATATATGAAAAGCTTTTCGCGGAATACAGTCAGTTGACGGCCCAGGTGCTGCTTACAAAGGAATCTGTATATAATGTGACCTGCAGAAATCATGCAAAACAGACATTTGAAAGATTGCTTGCTATGAATGTGATTCCGATTGTCAATGCAAATGATGCGATTTCGGTGGATGAAGACAGTTACGGGAATTTCGGGGATAATGATACGATGTCGGCAGATGTGGCGGCGCTGGTGAATGCGGATCTTCTGATTATGATGTCTGATATCGAGGGACTTTATACGGATGATCCAAGGAAGAACCCGAACGCCAGATTCGTGCATACGGTGAACAAAATTGATGCCGCACTGGAAAAGATGGGGAAAGGTGCCGGAAGTGATCTTGGTACCGGAGGAATGGCGACAAAAATCGAAGCGGCGAAGATTGCAACGGAAGCCGGGGCGGATATGGTAATCGCTAACGGTGACAATATTTACGCTATCAATGATGTGATGGCAGGAAAGAAAGTAGGTACTCTTTTTTTATCAAAGGATAGGAGATATGACGGAGAGAACGAGCTGGCACCGGAGCGGGAAGGATATAGAAGACAGATGAAGCGCAGGAGGAAGATGTGATATGGAATATATGGAACAGTTGGGAAAAAGGGCGCAGGAAGCGAAGAAAGTGGTTCAGTTTCTTGGGACAAATGAGAGAAATAAAGGACTTCTGGCGGCGGCAGATGAGCTGGAAGGCAAAGCGGCATTTATAATAGAAGAAAATAAGAAAGATATTCTGGATGCCAGAAGCAGGAATCTTCCGGAACCGCTGATCGACCGGCTGATGCTGAATGAGGAGCGGATACGGCAAATGGCGGAAGGACTCAGGCAGATTGCGGCACTTCCGGATCATTTGGGGGAAATGATTTCTATGTCAGTCAGGCCAAACGGACTTCAGATCGGGAAAAGACGTGTACCGATCGGCGTTGTGGGAATTATTTACGAGGCCAGACCGAATGTGACCGCAGATGCTTTCGGGCTTTGCCTGAAGACGGGAAATGTTGTGATTTTACGTGGAGGAAGTGATGCGTACAGGTCAAGCAGCGCCATTGCGTCCTGTTTAAGAGGAGGGCTTCATGACGCGGGGATTCCGGAAGATGCCCTTCTTCTGGTAGAAGATACGAGCAGAGAAACGGTGTGTGAGATGATGCGTCTGAATCAGTATCTGGATGTTCTTATTCCAAGAGGCGGTGCGGGGCTCATCGCTTCGGTGGTTGAAAACAGTACGGTACCGGTCATCGAGACCGGAACAGGAAACTGCCATATTTACGTGGATGAATATGCAGATATACAAATGGCAGCGGATATCATCGTGAATGCCAAAACGCAGAGACTTGGAGTGTGCAATGCCTGCGAGTCGCTGGTTATCCATGAAAAGATTGCCGGGGAAGCAGTGCCTGTCATTTGCAGAAGACTGTGGGGAAAGGGCGTGGAGATCCGCGGGGATGAAAGGGTCTGTGCTCTTGAGAATCAGGTGAAGGCAGCATCCGAAGATGACTGGGGAAGGGAGTATCTGGATTCCATTATTTCGGTGAAAATGGTAAATTCGATTGAAGAAGCCGTGGAACATATTAACCGGTATAATACCGGACATTCCGAATCGATCATTACCCGTAGCTATGAGCATGCTTTGTATTTCCAGGAAAGAGTCGATGCAGCGGCTGTCTATGTCAATGCGTCTACCAGATTTACGGATGGAAATGAATTTGGTTTTGGAGCGGAAATCGGAATCAGTACGCAGAAGCTGCATGCAAGAGGACCAATGGGGCTGGAAGCACTGACAACAACAAAATACGTGATTTTCGGGAACGGTCAGGTGCGCTGTTAGATGATCCAAAGATTTATGATAAAAGTACTTGCATAATATGCACAAATTATGTATAATTATGCAAGTACTATTTTCTTGACCTAAAATTAAGAGAGGATAAGAAGCGCATTTTGGAAGATACTCTATGGATTTTTATTAGAGAATACTTTACTTTGAAAAACAAATGGTTTATAGTGGTTATGACTTATGCCCGGAAAGGCCGGGGATTTCAAGGTGCCGCAAGGGCATGATGAAAGGAAGGATAACATGATTAGAGCAGGAATTATCGGTTCGACCGGCTATGCCGGAGGAGAACTGGTCAGAATTTTGACGGGACATAAAGATGTGGAGATCAAGTGGTTTGGCTCCAGAAGCTATATTGATAAAAAGTATGCATCCATTTACCAGAACATGTTCCAGATCGTCGATGCGGTCTGCATGGATGATAATATGGAAGAACTGGCAGAGCAGGTGGATGTAATCTTTACCGCAACACCGCAGGGACTTTGCGCATCTCTGGTAAATGAAGATATCTTATCCAAGGTAAAGATTATTGACCTGAGCGCGGACTTCCGTATTAAAGATGTGAAGGTATACGAAAAATGGTACGGAATCGAGCATAAGAGTCCTCAGTTTATTGAAGAAGCGGTATATGGATTGTGTGAGATCAATCGTGAGGATATTAAGAAAGCGAGACTGGTGGCAAATCCGGGATGTTATACGACCTGTTCGATCCTGACGGCGTATCCGCTTGCCAAAGAAGGGCTGATCGATATGGATACACTGATCATCGACGCGAAATCCGGAACTTCCGGAGCGGGAAGAGGGGCAAAGGTTCCGAATCTCTTCTGTGAAGTCAATGAGAACATGAAGGCCTATGGCGTTGCGTCCCATCGACATACGCCTGAGATCGAAGAGCAGCTTGGATATGCATGTAATAAGGAAGTTGTTCTGAATTTTACGCCGCATCTCGTACCGATGAACCGCGGAATTCTGGCGACGGAATACGCAAAGCTTACAAGAGAAGTTTCCTATGAAGAAGTGAAGGCCATCTATGATAAATATTACGGCAGTGAGAAATTTATCCGTGTCCTTGATAAGGATGTGTGCCCGGAGACCAAATGGGTGGAGGGAAGCAACTACGTGGACATCGGATTTAAGATCGATCCGAGAACGAACCGGATCATCATGATGGGAGCCATTGATAATCTGGTGAAAGGAGCAGCGGGACAGGCAGTACAGAATATGAATCTTGTGTTCGGACTTCCGGAAGATGAGGGATTGAATCTGGTACCGATGTTCCCGTAAAGGAGTTACATATGACAATTCGAGAGATGACGATAGAAGATTATGACCAGGTCTACGCATTATGGATGAAGATCAAAGGATTCGGGATCCGGAGCATTGACGATTCCCGCGAAGGAATCGAGCGTTTCCTTCGAAGAAATCCTACGACCAGCGTGGTTGCCGAGAAAGACGGGAAAATCGTAGGCGGGATCCTGTGTGGTCACGATGGACGGCGCGGATGTTTCTATCATGTCTGCGTGGATCCGGAGTACCGAAGACATGGCATCGGCAAAAGCATGGTCGTATTTGCCATGGAAGCGCTGAAAAAAGAACAGATCAATAAAGTCTCCTTGATCGCATTTACGAAGAACGATATCGGAAATGCATTCTGGAATACGATCGGGTGGACGAAGAGAGAAGATCTGAATTATTATGATTTTACTTTGAATGAAAAGAATATTACGGCATTTATCGAAGATAAGTAGTATGGAGGGATGAATGATGAAGATTATTACCGGCGGAGTTACCGCAGCAAAAGGATTTGAGGCAGCAGCAACCGCAGCAAAGATTAAATATCAGGATCGTACCGATATGGCGATGATCTACAGTCAGGTTCCATGTGTATGCGCAGGAACATTTACCACGAATGTGGTGAAAGCAGCTTGCGTGAAATGGGATCAGCAGATTGTGGCAGGTGGGCAGAAGGCACAGGCCGTGATCGTAAATTCTGGAATCGCCAATGCATGTACCGGCGCAGAAGGGTTCGGATATTGCAAGGAAACCGCAGATGCGGCTGCAGAAGCACTGGGAATCAGCGCAGATGGCGTCTTGATCGGTTCGACCGGTGTGATCGGAAAACAGCTTCCGATCGACCGCATCAAAGCAGGCGTGAAAGCGCTGGCACAAAAGAAAAATACGTCTCTGGAAAATGGCACAGAGGCTGCCAAAGCGATCATGACCACCGACACCTGCGAGAAACAGATTGCAGTGGAAATTGAAGTGGGCGGCAAGACGGTCACGATCGGCGGTATGGCAAAGGGCTCCGGCATGATCCATCCGAATATGTGCACTATGCTGAGTTTCATCACGACCGATGCGGCGATCACCAAGGAAGCACTGCAGAAGGCACTCAGTGATGATGTAAATGATACTTATAATATGATTTCCGTTGACGGGGATACTTCCACCAATGATACGGTGGTTCTTCTGGCAAACGGATTGGCTGAAAATGAAGAAATCACGGTGGATTCTCCGGACTATCCGGTATTTTACGAGGCGCTTCACACGATCAATGAATACCTTGCAAAGAAAATGGCCGGAGACGGAGAAGGCGCAACCGCATTGTTTGAAGTTCAGGTAGTAGGCGCTGACACGAAGGAAACTGCAAAAATACTTGCAAAATCCATTGTCTGCTCCAATCTGACGAAGACCGCAATCGCCGGACACGACGCGAACTGGGGACGTATTCTGTGTGCAATGGGATATTCGGGAGCACAGTTCGATCCGGAAAAAGTGGATCTGTTCTTTGAAAGCCAGGCGGGAAGAATTCAGATCATTGAAGACGGAACCGCAGTGGATTACAGTGAGGAGAAAGCAACCGAGATCCTCTCCCAGCCGGAAGTGAAGGCAATTGCCGATATTAAGATGGGAAATGAAAGTGCGACTGCCTGGGGATGCGATCTGACTTATGATTACATCAAAATCAACGCAGATTACAGAAGCTAAAGACGGAACAGTTCAAACGGAGGAATGAGTCATGAACCAGAATATGCAGAAATATCTGGACAAGGCAGAGGTGCTGATCGAGGCGCTGCCATATATCCAGCGTTTTAACCGTAAAATTATTGTTGTAAAATATGGTGGCAGTGCCATGATTGATGAAGAATTGCAGCAGAACGTGATCAAAGACGTTACTCTGCTGAAACTGACCGGATTCAAACCGATCATTGTCCACGGCGGAGGAAAAGAGATCAGCCGCTGGGTCGGAAAGGTCGGCATGGAACCGAAATTTATCAACGGACTCCGCGTGACGGATGAAGATACCATGGAAGTTGCGGAGATGGTCCTGAATAAAGTGAATAAGAATCTGGTGCGAATGGTAGAGGAACTGGGCGTTCGTGCAATCGGAATCAGCGGAAAAGACGGGGCGCTTCTGAAGGTGGAGAAGAAATATTCCAACGGTGAAGATATCGGGTTTGTAGGTGATATCAAATCCGTCAATGCAGACATTCTCTTTGATCTTCTGGAGAAGGATTTTCTTCCGATCGTCTGCCCGATCGGACTGGATGATGACTATAATACATACAACATCAATGCAGATGATGCGGCCTATGCGATCGCGAAGGCGGTTCATGCGGAAAAGCTGGCATTCCTCTCTGATATCGACGGAGTTTACCGGGATTTCGAGGATAAGACATCGCTCGTTTCGCATCTGACTGTAGACGAGGCGCGGGAACTGATCGAGAGCGGCGGCATCACGGGCGGTATGATCCCAAAGCTTCAGAACTGCATCGGTGCTATTGAAAATGGAGTTTCCAGGGTGCATATTCTGGACGGAAGGATTCCGCACTGTCTGCTTCTTGAGATTTTTACCAAGAAAGGTATCGGAACGGCAATCTTAAAAGACAACGATCCGGATTAATTCAACGATCCGGTGGGAAGGAAAGAAGGAGAATATATGGAGAATCAATATATACAGGATACAGAACAGGGACTTTTGAAGACCTATAATCGTTTCCCGGTCGTTCTGGATCATGGAGAAGGTATGTACCTCTATGACACAGACGGAAAGAAATATCTGGATTTTGCTGCAGGAATCGCAGTCTGTGGTCTGGGATACGGAAATCAGGAATTCGGGAACGCAATCAAATCACAGGTTGATAAACTGCTCCACACATCCAATCTTTACTATAACACCACCTGCGGAGAGGCGGCAAAGGAACTGAAGAGAGTTTCGCAGATGGACCGTGTCTTCTTCACCAACAGCGGAACGGAAGCGGTGGAAGGAGCACTGAAAGCAGCCCGGAAATATGCTTATGAGAAAAAAAGCGGACGTTATGAATTTATCGCAATGGAAGATGCATTCCACGGAAGAAGTATCGGGGCGGTTTCCGTAACCGGACACAAAGAATACCGGGAACCATTTGAACCGATGCTGCCGGGCGTTTCTTTTGCGACATTCAATGATCTGGACAGTGTGAAAGCACTGGTAAGTGAAAAGACATGTGCAATCATCATGGAGACGATCCAGGGAGAGGGCGGCATCAATCCGGCTACACCGGAATTCCTGGAAGGAGTTCGTAAAATTTGTGATGAAAATGATATCCTGCTGATCCTGGATGAGATCCAGTGCGGAATGGGACGGAGCGGTTCGTATTTCGCATGGCAGCAGATGGGCGTGAAGCCGGATATCATGACGATGGCAAAAGCAATCGGAAACGGAATTCCGGTGGGAGCATTTGCCATGACGGAAAAAGTGGCACAGCATTCGCTGAAGCCTGGGGATCACGGGACAACATACGGCGGCAATCCGCTGGCATGTATGGCGGTCAAGACGGTCATTGATATCTTTGAAAAGGAAGATCTGATCGGGCACGTCAATGAGATCGCGCCGTATCTGACTGAGAAGCTGGAAGAAGTTGTAGCGGAATTCGACTGTGCGGTCAAAGTAAAAGGAAAGGGTCTGATCCAGGGACTTCAGCTTACGAAGCCGACCGGAGAAGTGACGAAAAAAGCGCTGGAGGAGGGACTCCTCATCATTTCGGCCGGACAGAATGTACTCCGTGTGATCCCGCCTCTGATCGTGGAGAGGGAACACATCGATGAGATGATCGAAAAACTGAAAAAAGCATTGGCTTAATACGCATAATAACCCGGTCATCGGGCATACTCTTAGAAGAAAAAACTGGGAGGAAGAACGATGACCGGGTTTCTGATTGCCCTGATTTCCGGGGCGCTTATGAGTGTACAGGGAGTATTTAACACACAGGTGACAAAGACTACGGGGATGTGGGTCAGCAATGCATGGGTGCAGCTGAGCGCCTTTGCACTGTGTTTTGTGATGTGGCTGATCATGGGAAGGGACAGCGTTGCTTCGATTGCGAAGGTGGAGCCGAAATATGTACTGCTGGGAGGTGTGATCGGTGCCGGGATCACCTGGACGGTCATTAAGAGTATGGAACAGCTCGGGCCTGCAAAGGCGGCACTTTTGATCGTAGTTTCACAGCTTATTGTGGCGTATCTGATCGAGCTTCTGGGGCTGTTCGGAGTGGAAAAATCACCTTTGGACTGGAAAAAGGTGGGCGGAATGGCGCTGGCACTGATCGGGGTTGCAATTTTTCAACTGGCAGGAAAATGATAAAATGGAAATAGCGGTTGAGTTTTTCATGGAAATTCGTTACAATAATCTTGTCTTAGCTGCAGATACATTCTTCCCTCAGACCTGGAGGAAAGAAATGTATGGCGAGGGGTCGCGGCTCTGCATGGAAATGGAGAGAGAATGAGGCAGAAAAGACAAAGAGTGTATCGAAGATTTGCAATTATGATTCTATGCTTCTGCTGTATATTTGCGGGATGCAGCAGGGAAGAAGCGTTTGCCGAAGTCGAGATTACAAAACAGGAAGCAGACGAGAAAGTCCCGGAAGAAAGCGAAGAGACGAAAGAGACGGAACAAGAACCGATCTGGGTCTATGTCTGTGGACAGGTAGTGTGTCCCGGAGTCTATGAGCTGAAGAATGGTGACCGCGTGTATCAGGCCATAGATGCGGCGGGCGGTTTTACAGAAGCGGCGAGCCGGGAGTTCTGGAATCAGGCTGAGATTCTGTCGGACGGGCAGAAGATCTATGTACCGACGAAGGAAGAAACGGAACAATCCGGTTCTGCCACAGAAAAAGGGACAATGGATGCCGGGAAAAGCGAAGATGGAAGAGTGAATCTCAACACGGCATCGAAGCAGGAACTCACATCTCTGAGCGGGATTGGTGAATCGCGGGCAGAGGCCATCATCCGTTATCGCGAAGAAAACGGTGGATTTCAAAGCATAGAAGAGATCAAAAAAATAGAGGGAATAAAAGAAGGCATTTTTGAGAAGATCAAAAATGATATTACAGTAAATTAAGGGAGCGGCAGTATGGGCAGAAAAGTGTTGGTAGTGGATGACGAAAAATTAATCGTGAAAGGAATTCGTTACAGTCTGGAGCAGGATGATATGGAAGTGGATGCCGCCTACGACGGTGAAGAGGCGCTGGAGATGGCAAGAAGGAAAGCGTATGATATCATTTTGCTGGATGTCATGCTTCCCAAGTGTGACGGATTTGAAGTGTGCAGGCAGATCCGGGAGTTCTCGGATGTTCCGATCGTGATGCTCACTGCAAAAGGAGAGGATATGGACAAGATCCTCGGGCTGGAATACGGAGCTGACGATTACATAACGAAACCATTCAATATACTTGAGGTCAAGGCAAGGATCAAGGCAATCATGCGCCGTACGGGGAAAAGAGAAGGAAGCACGGTGGCATCGAAGATGATCGTGAAAGGGGATCTCAGGATCGATTGCGAGAGCCGGAGAGTATTTTCCGGAGAGAAGGAACTGAACCTGACTGCAAAAGAATTCGATCTTCTGGAACTTCTTGCGATGAATCCGAATAAGGTGTACAGCAGAGAGAATCTTTTGAATATTGTCTGGGGATATGAATACCCGGGAGATGCACGTACGGTGGATGTCCATATCCGGAGACTGCGCGAGAAGATTGAAGTGAATCCGAGTGACCCGAAATATGTCTATACGAAGTGGGGAGTTGGTTATTATTTCAGGGGTTAAATTAAAATTTGTACCAAAGTTTTTAAAAAGTCTGCGAGTGCGCATTGTACTGCTTTTGGGGATTTGCACAATTCTGACGTGCCTGTTCTTAAAAGGGGCGATTTTGGAAAGCTATGAACAGAGACTGGTATCTGTGCGCACTTCAGAGATTCAGAATCAGTGTACGATTCTGGGCAATCAGTTAATCAATTCTAATTATCTGGAACATACAGATTCCGAGGTTATCAATGCTGAGCTTGCGCAGCTGTCCAATATTGTCAGCGGACGGGTCATGGTCATCAATGATGAATTCCGTATCGTAAAAGATACATATAATCTGGATGAAGGGAAGACGATCATATCTACGGATGTGGTGCGCTGTCTTCGCGGAGAGCAGAGCAACAATTATGATGAAAAGAACCGCTATATCGAGGTGGCGACGCCGATCGTGAGTTCCGGGGACAGGCGTGTTCCCGGCATGATGCTGGTCAGTGTGTCCACCGATTCGATCCGGGATGAACTGGCGGCTTTGGAGAGCAAGGCGTATCTTGCATCTCTGACGATCTTCCTGATCGTCCTTCTTGCCGCAGGATTATCGGCTTCTTTTCTGGTGCGTCCGCTTACAAGGATGTCAAAGACGATCGAGGAAATGGCATCCGGATACGGAGATAATTACCTTCATGAAGATGCATACAATGAGACGGAGAAGATCTCACTGGCATTTAACAGGCTGTGGGACCGCTATAAGCTGCTGGATGCTTCCAGGGAAGAATTTGTGGCCAATGTCTCTCACGAACTGAAGACACCGCTGACATCCATGAAGGTTCTGTCAGATTCACTTCTTGCACAGCCGGATGTGCCGGTGGAGCTGTATCAGGAGTTTATGGGAGACCTCTCAGAAGAGATTGAGCGGGAAAATAAAATCATCAATGATCTTTTGGAACTGGTTAAGATGGACAAAAAAGGCGCCGGCCTGAACGTGCAGAGCCAGAATATCAACGAGCTGGTGGAGCGGATTCTGAAAAGGCTGCGTCCTCTGGCGGCACGCCAGAATGTGGAACTGGTGTATGAGAGCTTTCGCTCTGTTACGGCAGAGGTGGATGAAGTGAAATTTTCGCTTGCGCTTTCCAATCTGGTTGAAAATGCAATCAAGTATAACAGGGAGAACGGCTGGGTTCATGTTGAGCTGAATGCGGATCACAAGTATTTCTATCTGAAAGTTGCGGATTCCGGAATCGGAATTCCGAAAGAGGATACCGAGCATATATTCGAACGGTTTTACCGGGTGGACAAGTCGCATTCCAGAGAAATCGGAGGGACCGGACTGGGCCTTTCTATAGCCCGCAACGCGGTGATCATGCACAGAGGAGCGATTAAGGTGCACAGCGAGCCGGGAGAGGGGACGACATTTACGGTCAGGATCCCGCTCACCTACATTGCCCAGTAGAGAGGCAGTGGGAAACAGAAAGAAGTGGATGGAAATGAGAAGAAGGAAGAAAATCATTTTGTATGTCGCCCTTGTCCTGGGTATTCTGGCATCGGCCGGGTGCAAAAGGAAGGATGAGGCGGATTCTCCGTATAAGCTGTACCGGATCAACCAGGATGGCACCGGTCTTGTGGAGACGGCGTACCAGGGAGAGACGGAAGATAGTGATAAAGCGGTGAACGAGATGATCGAAGATCTGAAGGCGGCAGATGACTCGATTGAAGAGCAGCCGGCGATCCCGAATGATGTTGATCTGGAGCGCTATGTCCTTGAAGACGAGAAGCTGCTGCTTTATTTTAACGAAGCGTATGCGGACATGGATCCGGTTCAGGAAGTGCTCTGTCGGGCGGCACTGGTACGTTCCCTTACGCAGATTGACGAGGTGGATCAGGTTGCGTTCTATGTGGATGAGAAACCGCTTGCGAACCGCTCGGGAGAAGAATACGGATTCCTCCAGGCCGAAGATTTTGTACAGAATACAGGATCGGCGATCAATTCTTTTCAGGACACGGTATTGACCCTGTACTTTGCAAACAGTGACGGTTCTGCGCTGGTGAAAGAAGAGATGGATGTCCGTTACAATTCGAATCAGGCGAAGGAAAGAGTCATTGTGGAGAAGCTGATCAAAGGTCCCACAGGCAATGATCTGCAGGCCACGATCCCGAAAGGGACAAAGCTCCTTGGCACTTCGATCAAAGACGGGATCTGTTATCTGAATTTTAATGAAGGTCTGAAGAATACGACGCCGGGCGTGCAGCCGGAGACGGTGATCTACTCGATCGTAAATTCCGTGACGGAGTGTAGTTCGGTAAGTCGTGTTCAGATTGCGATTAACGGTGACAGCAATGTCATGTTCCAGGAAAGTATCAAACTGAGTGAGCCTCTTAGCAGAAATCTGGATATTGTGGAGGAAAAATAACAGTTTGAGACATAGAAAAATATGCTGTGCGGCATGTGTGGCAGCAGGAGTGATCGCTCTTATGTTTTATCTGGGCGGGAGCCGGATTTTTCCGGTTCTGGGAGAATCGGAGTTTGAAAGGCTGTATTCAGACGGAGATAAGGTAAGGCTTTGCGGTCAGATTTATCGGAAAACAAAAAAAGAAGACATCTGGATTCTGTACCTTAAAGGGATCAGAATGCAGGAACAAGGCGAATCAGAAATTGAGGCAGAAGATAATCTGCTGGTCTATTTATCAAATGGGCAGGAGGAACGGGTTCCGGAATACGGGCAGTATATCCGGGTGTCTGGAACCATTTCTTTCTTTCAGAATGCCCCGAATCCGGGGAATTTTAACCAAAGATTTTATTATCGAAAACAGGGAATAACAGGAGCGCTGAAACAGGCAAGGCTTGAAGAAATCCGGGCATTTACGGGAAAAGCGGGATGGAAATACCGTCTTCTTGAATGGATGAGTGATATTCGGGAGAAAACGGCAGAGCAGATTCTTGCGTATCTCGGCGAAGAAAAGGGCGGAGTCTTGTGCTCCATGATGCTCGGAGACCGTGCGTATATGGATGAGGAGGTAAGGGAGAACTATCAGAAAAGCGGAATCGGGCATCTGCTGGCGATCTCGGGTCTTCATGTGTCTTTTGTCGGGATGGGAATATACGAAATCCTGAGACATGCCTCTTTTACAAGGACTTTTGCGGCGGGAGGAAGCTGTGCGGTTCTGATCCTGTACGCGGTGCTGACAGGAGGGAGTATATCGGCAGTCCGAGCTGCCGTGATGTTTCTGATCCGTATGGGGGCAGAGGTGACGGGAAGGGAATACGACGGACTGACGGCGGCGGGAACGGCCATGCTGCTGATGTTGTCGTTCAATCCTCTGCAGCTCTTTGACGCGGGATTCTTGTTGTCCTTCGGCGCCGTGCTCGGTGTCTACCTGATTCTGCCCTTCTGGCAGACAGAAGGGGAGGCGAAATGGAAACGCACCATAAAAATGTCGCTGTCGGTTCAGCTGGCAGTGCTTCCAATCATGCTGTATTATTATTATGAAATCAGTCCTTATTCCATATTCTGGAATTTGCTTGCGGTTCCGCTTGCGGGAATCGTGCTCGCATGCGGCTTCGCAGGGATCCTGACTGGAACGGTAGTTTCTGGGGGACTGTGGCCGGCACGCATCTCCTATGGAATAAGCGGTCTGATTCTTGGAATTTATGAAGAAGGAAGCAGGATCATGCTGGAGATCCCGGGTGCGAGATGGGTCGCAGGAAGACCGGGGACAGTGCAGATTCTGGCATACTATATGGTACTGGCCGTCATGTTGGCATGTTTTAGATTCGGGAAGAAGAAAGCCGCTTATACAGGAATTTTGGCAGCGGTTTTGCTCATGGGGTTCCCTCACGGCAGGGCGGGAGAGCTGGAAATCTATATGATGAATGTTGGACAGGGGGATGCATTTTTCCTCAGAGGACCGAAAGGTGGTACATACCTCATCGACGGAGGGAGCAGCACAGTGAGTGATGTGGGGAAATACCGGATCGAACCGTTTCTGAAATCCGAAGGTGTCGGGAAGCTGGATTATGTGTGGGTCTCCCACGGGGATATCGATCATCTTGGAGGAATTGAGGAAATGCTGAAACGACAGAAATACGGGATCCGAATCGAACGGATCGTACTTCCCGGGGAACGCTTCTGGGATGAAAAACTGTATGAATTTGCACAGACTGCCACAGAATACGGGGCAAAGGTCTACACGGTCGAAGCGGGGCAGATTCTTCGGGAAGGAGAAATGGAGCTTTTCTGTATCTGGCCGGGAGACGAGAAGGAGAAAGAAGAGATGCCGGAGCCGGGCAATGAAGCCTCCATGGTCCTTGCCCTTCGCTATCGCAGATTTGATATGCTATTTACCGGTGATCTGGAAAATGACGCAGAAGATACGGTGTCGGCAAGGATTGGGGAACTTCAGGAGCAAAAAAAGCTTTCGGACAGATTTGAAGTGCTGAAAGTCGGGCATCACGGATCGAGAAATGCGACATCGGAAAGACTTCTTGAAATAACAAGGCCGGATGCTGCCTGGGTGTCGGCCGGAGAGAAGAACCGCTATGGGCATCCGCACGAAGAAGTGCTGGAAAGACTTGCAAATTGGGGCGTCAGCTTATATAATACGAAAGACGGACATGCAGTGAAATTATGTACAGACGGGGAGAAATATAGTATACTGAGACCATGAAGAGTTTGAATGAAGATTTAAAAACCGGACAATTTAAACAGATCTATCTCCTATACGGGGAGGAGGCTTATCTGAAAAAACAGTACAGGGATCGTTTTGTAAAAGCGATGGTCTCCGAAGGAGATACCATGAATTATGCGTATTATGAAGGGAAAAACACGAATCCCCGGGAGGTGATCGACCTTGCCGAAACGATGCCGTTTTTTGCCGAGCGAAGGCTGATCGTGATGGAAAATACCGGGTTCTTCAAGAGCTCGGTGCCGGAACTGGCAGAGTATCTGAAAGAGATTCCTCAGACTTCGTTTCTGATCTTTGTCGAGGAGGAGATCGATAAGAGAAGCAAGCTGTACAAGGCAGTAAAGGACAGAGGAAGGATCGTAGAATTGAAACGCCAGGATGAGAAGACTCTGGTGCGCTGGATTCTCGGTATGGTAAAAAAAGAGAATCAGAATATGACGGAATCTGCCGCCAGATATTTCCTGGACAAGGTGGGCAATGACATGGAGAACATCCAGAAAGAGTTGGAAAAGCTGTTCTGCTATTGTTTGAATCATACGGAGATCACGGTGGCGGACATAGATGCGATCTGTACGACCCAGATCACGAACCATATCTTCGACATGGTGGATGCGGTGGCGAACAAGGAACAGAAGAAAGCGCTGGATTATTACTATGATCTGCTGACGCTGAAAGAACCGCCGATGCGGATCCTGTATCTGCTGACCAGACAGTTCCGCATTCTGATGGAAATCAAGGAAATGGAAAATCAGGGAGTTCCATCCAAAGAGATGGCATCCAAAGCCGGGATCATGCCGTTCCTGGTGGGAAAATACCGGGCACAGGCACAGGCGTTTTCCGCAAAAGAGCTTCGGCAGATCGTCGAGGCGGGCGTGCAGACCGAGGAGAATGTCAAGACAGGAAGAATGGGAGATGTCCTGTCGGTCGAGCTCTTTCTGGTACAGTACAGCCGGAAAAAACCAAAGGTATCATAATATACAGACAGGATATGAGAAAGATAGGATAAGGAGACGAAAAAAGGGCTATGCATATGGATCAAAAGAAAATTCGGAATTTTTGTATAATTGCGCATATCGACCACGGGAAATCTACATTGGCAGACCGGATCATCGAGATGACCGGCCTTCTTACCAGCCGGGAAATGCAGGCACAGGTACTGGACAACATGGACCTGGAGCGGGAGAGAGGGATTACGATCAAGTCCCAGGCAGTCCGCACCGTCTACAAGGCAAAAGACGGGGAGGAATACATTTTCAATCTGATCGATACTCCGGGACATGTGGATTTTAATTATGAAGTTTCCCGTAGTCTCGCCGCGTGTGACGGTGCGATATTGGTTGTGGATGCCGCTCAGGGGGTTGAGGCACAGACGCTTGCAAATGTATATCTCGCACTGGATCATGATCTGGATGTCATGCCTGTTATCAATAAGGTGGATCTTCCGAGTGCAGAACCGGAACGTGTGATTGAAGAGATTGAGGACGTGATCGGGATTGAAGCACAGGATGCACCGAGAATCTCTGCAAAGACCGGTCTGAATGTGGAAGAAGTGCTGGAACAGATCGTGGAGAAGATCCCGGCACCGGAGGGAGATCCGGACGCCCCGCTTCAGGCACTGATCTTTGATTCACTCTACGATCCGTATAAAGGGGTCATCGTATTCTGCCGGATCAAGGAAGGCTGCATTGCAAAGGGAACACCAATCAAAATGATGGCGACCGGGGCAACGGCGGATGTCGTGGAAGTGGGATATTTCGGAGCGGGTCAGTTTATTCCTTGTGAAGAATTGTCAGCCGGGATGGTAGGATATTTTACAGCCAGTCTGAAAAACGTGAAGGATACGCGTGTCGGTGACACGGTGACGAATGCACAGAGCCCCTGCGATCAGCCGCTGCCGGGTTACAAGAAGGTCAATCCGATGGTGTACTGCGGAGTGTATCCTGCGGACAGCTCCAAATATCCGGATCTGAGGGATGCGCTAGAGAAACTGCAGTTAAATGATGCGGCGCTTCAGTTTGAGCCGGAGACTTCACTGGCGCTTGGATTCGGTTTCCGCTGCGGTTTTCTGGGACTTCTCCATCTGGAGATCATTCAGGAACGTCTGGAACGGGAATACAATCTGGACCTGGTTACGACGGCGCCCGGAGTTATCTACAAAGTACACAAGACAAACGGAGAGGTGATCGAGCTTACCAACCCGTCTAATCTGCCGGACCCTGCGGAGATTGAATATATGGAAGAACCTGTCGTCAAAGCGGAGATCATGGTAACATCGGAATTCATCGGCGCGATCATGGATCTGTGCCAGGAAAGACGGGGCGTGTACCAGGGAATGGAATATATCGAAGAGACAAGAGCGGTGCTTCACTATCACCTGCCTTTGAATGAAATCATCTATGATTTCTTCGATGCACTGAAATCCCGTTCACGCGGATACGCTTCTTTTGATTATGAACTTCTCGGGTATGAGAGGTCCGAGCTGGTCAAGCTGGATATTCTCATTAATAAAGAAGAAGTCGATGCACTTTCCTTCATTGTATTTGCAGGAAGCGCTTATGACCGGGGAAGAAAGATGTGTGAAAAGCTGAAGGAAGAGATCCCGAGACAGCTCTTCGAGATCCCGATCCAGGCAGCGATCGGAAGCAAGATCATTGCGCGTGAGACGGTCAAAGCTCTGCGTAAAGATGTTCTTGCGAAGTGTTACGGCGGTGATATCACACGTAAGAAGAAACTTCTGGAGAAGCAGAAAGAAGGAAAGAAACGTATGCGTCAGGTGGGAAATGTAGAAATTCCGCAGAAAGCATTTATGAGTGTTCTGAAATTGGATGATAAGAAATAATATGGAAAGAAAACAAATATCAGGTGGGGCGGGCAAGCCTTTGGAACTGTACATTCATATTCCGTTCTGCCTGAAGAAATGTGCCTACTGTGATTTCCTATCAGCGCCCGCAGGCGAGAAAGAGCGGGAAGAATATGTACAGATTCTGTGTGAGGAAATCAGGACAAATGCAGGAAAAGTGGAAGAGTATCAGGTCTCTTCCATTTTCTTTGGAGGAGGGACTCCCTCTCTTCTTACCGGAGACCAGTTCCGGATGATTCTTGATACGGTTCGGGATCAATATCACATTTCTGCGGATGCGGAGATTTCTATGGAGATGAATCCCGGTACGGTTACGGATGAAAAACTGAAAGCGTATAAAGATGCCGGTGTGAACCGGCTGAGCATCGGACTACAGTCTGTCCATGATGAAGAACTGCGGATGCTTGGAAGGATACACACTTATGAAGAATTCCTTGAGGCCTATAGGAGTGCGAGGATGTGCGGATTTGACAATATCAATATTGATCTGATTTCGGCGATCCCGGGTCAGACGGCGGAGAGCTGGACCGAAACACTGAGAACAGTCGCGGCTCTGGAGCCGGAGCACATTTCTGCATACAGTCTGATCATCGAACCCGGAACTTTATTCTATGACAGGTACGGGGAAGATGCAGGATGGGAAGAAAGGGCGGAGTCGGGATGTGAGAAAAGAAAGGGTGCAAATCTGCCGTGGCCTGCGCTTCCTACGGAGGAGGAAGAACGGGAGATGTATCATCAGACAGAGCAGATCCTCGTCGGTGCGGGATATCAGCGGTATGAGATTTCCAATTATGCAAAGCCCGGATACCGATGCAGGCACAACTGCGGGTATTGGAGAAGAGTGCCGTATCTGGGGTTCGGCGTGGGTGCCGCCACATTTTTTGAAGGGGCAAGATACAGTAATCCGGAAAAGATGACGGAATACAGGGATAATTTTGAAGAAAAATTTTCCGGAGAAAAACTCAGCCTGGAAGATGAGATGGAGGAATTCATGTTTCTCGGACTGCGCATGACGGAAGGCATATCGAAAACAGAATTTGAGGAAGCCTTTGGAACCGGGATCGAAGCGGTCTACGGAAAACCGATCCGGAAACTGAAAGGTATGCATCTTATAGAAGAACATGAGGACCGTATCGCGCTTACAGAACAGGGAATCGATGTGAGCAATACGGTATTTGTGGAGTTTATGTTTTGAGAAAAGGACTGTCATATGGCAGTCCTTTTGCGATAAAAAAGTGTAACTATGAAATATTTATAAAGTGGGTTGACAAAGCGTGTTGGGAGTGATACATTAATAAGCGAAGATGATGTTAGCACTCGAATATACCGAGTGCTAATAAAACAAAGGAGGGTGCAGATGGAGTCTATACAGGAACTTAGTGAGCGGAAAACGAAAATCCTTCATGCCATCATTAAGAATTATTTAGACACCGGAGAGCCGGTGGGATCGAGAACGATTTCCAAGTATACGGATCTGAACTTAAGCTCTGCAACGATCCGGAATGAAATGGCGGATCTGGAAGAACTGGGTTATATCATGCAGCCTCACACATCGGCGGGAAGGATTCCATCTGATAAAGGATATCGATGGTATGTAGATATGCTGATGAGCCAGAAAGAGCAGGAGGTCACAGAACTCAAGGAGCAGATGCTGGAGAAGTCAGATAAGATGGATCAGCTCCTAAGGCAGGTCGCGAAAGTACTGGCAACGAACACCAATTACGCGACGATGATTTCCTCTCCGGTATATAACAGGAATAAGCTGAAGTTCATCCAGCTTTCACAGGTAGATGAGAACCAGTTGGTCGTCGTCATTGTGATGGATGGAAATATCGTAAAGAACCAGATTATTACACTGGAAGAGCCATTGGATAACGAAGCATTGCTGAAACTGAATATGCTGTTAAATACGGCACTGATCGGACTGTCGGTGGAAGAGATCAATCTCGGAATGATCGCCAGACTGAAGGAACAGGCAGGGATTCACAGTGAAGTGGTCAGTAATGTGCTGGATGCAGTGGCGAATGTGATACAGCTTGATGATGACATGGAGATTTACACCAGCGGCGCAACGAATATTTTTAAATATCCGGAGCTTAGCGATAAGCAGAGCGCTCAGGAGATTATCAGTGCTTTCGAAGAAAAGCAGCAGCTGGCAGCGCTGGTATCAAAGACGATGGCCAGCAGCGAGAATAAAGACATTCAGGTCTATATCGGAAATGAATCCAATGTGGAGAAGATGAAGGACTGCAGTGTTGTCACAGCGACCTATGAGCTTGGTGAGGGTATGCAGGGGACCATTGGAATCATTGGACCGAAGCGGATGGATTACGAACATGTAATGAAGACGTTAAAGACTCTGATGGCGGAACTGGATGAGATTTTCCACAGGGATGGTTAGAACATCCGGACTATGAAAGGAGAAAGGTGGCAGAACCGTTGGATAATCAGATGAGTAATGAAGAAATGGTAAAAGAAGCAGTGGAAGAGGCAAAGAAAGCCGCCATGGAAGCGGAAGCAGAAGAAGCTGCTGAAAAAGAAAATGATAAGGAAGAGGATTCCGAAGAAAGTCGGGAAGGTGAGAACAAAGAGGTCGGCGAAGCAGATGCGAAGGAAGAAGAAAAAACAGAAGAAACTGCGGAGCCGAAAAAATCAAAGCTTTTTGAAAAAAAGAATAAAAAAGACAAGAAGGATGAGCAGATTGCAGATCTGACAGATAAGCTTACCAGACAGATGGCAGAATTCGATAATTACAGAAAGCGGACTGAGAAAGAAAAATCAGCCATGTATGAGATCGGTGCAAAAGATATCGTGGAAAAGATCCTTCCGGTCGTTGATAATTTTGAACGCGGCCTGCAGTCTGTAGCTGAGGAAAACAAAGAAGATCCGTTTGTGCAGGGAATGGATAAGATCTACAAGCAGCTTATGACAACACTGGAAGGCATCGGTGTGAAACCGATTGAGGCGGTCGGACAGGAATTTAACCCGGATTTTCATAATGCAGTGATGCATATTGAAGATGAAGAGGCCGGAGAGAATGTCGTGGTCGAGGAATTCCAGAAAGGATATATGTATCGTGAAAGTGTTGTGAGACACAGCATGGTAAAGGTTGCTAATTAAAATAGCAGAATGAATGAAATAGTTTGTATATTTACACATGAAGATGCAGATATACTCTATATAAACAAAGTAAGTAAACAAATTTTTTAAAATATTAGGAGGTCTTCATAATGGGCAAAATCATTGGTATTGATTTAGGTACAACAAACAGTTGTGTAGCGGTTATGGAAGGTGGTCAGCCGGTTGTAATCGCAAATACAGAAGGTGCAAGAACAACACCGTCTATCGTAGCATTTACAAAAACAGGAGAACGTCTGGTAGGTGAACCTGCAAAACGTCAGGCAGTTACAAACGCAGAAAAGACAATTTCTTCTATCAAGAGAGAAATGGGAACAGACCATAAAGTTGACATTGACGGAAAGAAATATTCTCCGCAGGAAATTTCAGCTATGATTCTTCAGAAACTGAAAGCAGATGCAGAAGCATACCTTGGAGAAAAGGTTACAGAAGCAGTTATCACTGTTCCGGCATATTTCAACGATGCACAGCGTCAGGCTACCAAGGATGCCGGTAAGATCGCCGGTCTTGATGTAAAACGTATCATCAACGAGCCTACAGCGGCAGCACTTGCTTATGGTCTGGACAATGAAAAAGAACAGAAGATCATGGTTTATGACCTTGGCGGTGGTACATTCGATGTATCCGTTATTGAGATCGGTGACGGCGTTATCGAAGTATTATCTACAGCAGGTAACAACAGACTTGGCGGAGATGACTTCGATCAGAAGATCACAGACTATATGCTTGCAGATTTCAAGGCAAAAGAAGGTGTAGATCTTTCTACAGATAAGATGGCTCTTCAGAGATTGAAAGAAGCAGCTGAAAAAGCAAAGAAAGAGCTCTCGTCTGCAACAACAACTAATATTAACCTTCCGTTCATCACTGCAACAGCAGAAGGACCGAAGCATTTCGATATGAACCTGACAAGAGCTAAATTCGATGAATTAACTCATGAACTGGTTGAAAAGACAGCAGAACCGGTAAGACGTGCACTGTCTGATGCAGGTATCACAGCGTCTGACCTTGGCCAGGTACTTCTGGTAGGTGGATCTACCCGTATCCCGGCTGTACAGGAAGAAGTAAAACGTCTCACAGGCAAAGAACCGAGCAAATCTCTGAATCCGGATGAGTGTGTAGCCCTTGGTGCATCCGTTCAGGGCGGTAAACTGGCTGGAGATGCCGGCGCAGGCGACATCCTTCTTTTGGATGTAACTCCGCTGTCACTGTCCATCGAGACAATGGGTGGTGTTGCTACAAGATTGATCGAGAGAAATACAACAATCCCGACCAAGAAGAGCCAGATTTTCTCTACTGCTGCAGATAACCAGACAGCAGTTGATATCAACGTTGTTCAGGGTGAAAGACAGTTCGCAAGAGACAACAAGTCCCTCGGACAGTTCAGACTGGACGGAATTCCGCCGGCACCGCGTGGAATCCCGCAGATCGAAGTTACATTTGATATCGATGCAAACGGTATTGTAAATGTATCAGCAAAAGATCTGGGAACAGGAAAAGAACAGCATATTACGATCACAGCAGGTTCTAATATGTCCGATGCAGATATCGATCGTGCAGTAAAAGAAGCTGCTGAGTTCGAAGCACAGGATAAGAAGCGTAAAGAAGCAATTGACACCAAGAATGACGCAGACGCAATGGTATTCCAGACCGAGAAAGCAATGAAAGAAGTTGGTGACAAGATCGATGCTGCTGACAGAAGCGCAGTAGAAGCTGATGTTCAGACTCTGAAAGATTTGCTTGCAAAAGCAGGCGATGAAATGACAGATGCTCAGGTCGCTGAGATCAAGGCTGCAAAAGAAAAACTGATGGAAAGTGCACAGAAGCTGTTCACAAAGGTTTATGAGCAGGCTGGTGCTGCAGCCGGCGCAGCAGGAGCACAGGGTGGACCGGCTCCGGAAGCAGGACCGGCACCGGAAGGATACAACGGAGATGACGTTGTAGACGGAGATTATAGAGAAGTTTAAGTTCTTGTTTAACAAAATTATTTTCTGCAAGGCGGGTAAATCCGTCTTGCAGATTTGTTGCTATGCATACGAAAAAGTAGAAGTGATGAGGTAGGGTTATGGCAGAATCAAAAAGAGATTACTATGAAGTCCTTGGTGTCTCCAAAGATGCGGATGAGGCGACATTGAAGAAAGCATATCGGGCTTTGGCCAAGAAATACCATCCGGATATGAATCCGGGGGATGCCGAGGCCGAAAAAAAGTTTAAAGAAGCCTCTGAAGCATATGCAGTACTGAGTGATCCCGAAAAACGTCGTCAATATGACCAGTTTGGACATGCCGCCTTTGAAGGAGGTGCCGGCGGAGCCGGGGGATTCGGAGGATTCGATTTTAACAGCGCAGATTTCGGCGATATTTTCGGCGATATATTTGGTGATTTATTTGGCGGAGGCAGAAGAGGAGGCCGTGCCAATACCGGTCCTATGAAAGGGGCAAATATTCGAAAAGGTGTTAGAATTACATTTGAAGAGGCTGTGTTTGGCTGTGAGAAGGAACTGGAGGTTGTGTTGAAAGATCCGTGCAGTAAATGTAACGGTACCGGGGCAAAACCGGGAACAAGTCCGGAAACCTGCAGCCGATGCGGTGGAAAAGGACAGGTAGTCTATACATCCCAGTCGTTCTTCGGAACAGTACAGAATGTACAGACTTGTCCGGAGTGTCAGGGAACAGGTAAGGTTATTCGCGAAAAATGTCCGGATTGTGGAGGAACAGGATATACGTCCAGTCGAAAGAAGATTAAGGTTTCTATTCCGGCAGGTATTGATAATGGACAGAGCGTACGGATTCGCGAAAAGGGAGAACCTGGGGTGAATGGAGGTCCGAGAGGAGATCTTTTGGTCGAGGTTACTGTTTCACGGCATCCGATTTTCCAGAGACAGGATGTACATCTGTTTTCAACAGCACCGATTACATTTGCACAGGCAGCGCTCGGTGGTGACGTAAGAATTAAGACGATTGATGGGGATGTGCTTTATAATATAAAACCGGGAACAAAGACCGATACGAAAGTGCGTTTGAAAGGAAAAGGTGTTCCTTCGCTCAGAAATCCGCAGGTACGTGGAGATCATTATGTCACGCTTGTGATTCAGACACCGGAAAAATTAAGTGCAGAGGCCAAAGAGGCACTTCGCAAATTTGATGAATTGACAGGGAATTCTTTGAATCAGGAAGAAGAACCCGAAGGAAAAACAAAGAATAAGAAAAAAGGCTTCATGGATAAGGTGAAGGAAAAGTTAGAAGAATTGGAAGAATAAAAAATATGCGTTTCGTGTGAACATCCCACATGAAACGCATATTTTTATTCTTCTTCTTCCAATTCGCTGCCGGCGATGCCACCAATTACTGAAGTAACACAGGCGGTAACGATAGCTGCGATGATTGCAACTGCGATAATGCCAACCAATAATACCATAATGTTACCTTCCTTTCTTTCCAATATAAACATTATAGCACAATTTGCATAATTAATACAGTAAAATTGAGAAAAATTTCTACATTAAAAAAGGCTGAAAGTCAAATATATCTTGGGAATCAATGTGACTTTTTGAAATTTCTGTGGTATAATATCGCGGTAAGCAAATTCCGAGGAAAATTTTTTCGGTTTTTGTACTTTGTTATGTGGCAACATGCAGTAACTTAGAATCGAGGAGGATATTTAAATATGGCAAGAGTAAGCAAACGTTCTAAAGCAGTAATTGATAAGAATGTAAAAGCAGCAGAAGCAAAAGCCCCGGTTAATGCAGCAGAAGTAAAAGAAGCTGTAGAAGTTAAGACAGAAGAAGTAAAAGAAGCTGCAGCAGCTATGGCAGAAGAAGCGGTAAAAATGGCAGAAGAGAAGGTAGAAGACGTGAAAGAAGCTGTAGAGAAGACTGTGAAAGATGTAAAGAAAGCAGCAGCTAAGACAAGAAAAGAGGCAACTAAGAAAGAAATCAAGACAGAAATTGTTTTGCAGTATGGTGAAAAAGAAGTAAATACGAAAGATATGGTTGCGGCAGTTAAGAAAGAATGGACAAAGGCAAAACACAAAGTATCAGACATCAAGTCCATGGAACTCTATATCAAACCGGAAGATTACGCTGTATATTATGTAATCAACGGTGAAACAACCGGTAAGATCTGGCTGTAGAATTATATAGTAGTTAGTGAATGTATATTGCCATTGTTCGTTTTCCGGAAAGAAGAGAAGCAATTCTTTTCTCCGGAAAAATCGAACAGAATCATTTCTTTTTTCTAATAGAAGTATGAACTGGAATCGGTCCTGATTTTCCCATGATTGTATAAAACAACAGAATATAGGTAAGATCTGCGACGATCTTAGAACGGAGGAGAATAATGCAGAATTTTACACAATATACACCTACTGAAATTGTGTTTGGAAGCAAGACGCATCTTCAGGCGGGAATAGAAGTGAAAAAATGGAACGGACACAGAGTGCTGATCGTTTATGGAGGAGGAAGTGTCGTGAAAAGCGGTCTTCTGGAAACGATTGAAAATGCTCTGCGAGAAGAGAAAATTACATATGAAGAATTTGGCGGAGTGAAACCGAATCCGAGACTCGCATATGCGGAACGGGGAGTTCAGAAGGCGTTGGAGTTCGGGGCGGATTTTATCCTGGCCGTTGGTGGAGGCAGTTCGATCGACACGGCGAAAGCAATTGCACATGGGGCGGCGAATCCGGGAACAAAGCTATGGGATATCTGGACGCAGAAAGTGCCACTTACCCGGTCTCTTCCGATGGGATGTGTACTTACGATTGCGGCAGCCGGCAGTGAGATGAGCTCATCTTCTGTTCTGACAAATGAAGAGACCGGGGAAAAAAGTGGAATTACCACGGTATTTAACCGCCCCAAATTTGCGATTATGAATCCGGAACTGACATTTACTCTGCCACCATATCAGATTGCATGTGGAGTTGTGGATATTATGATGCATACGTTGGAACGATACTTCATTCCTAATCAGAAAAACCAGATGACAGATGAAATCGCAGAAGGGCTTCTCAGGGTCATGATCGAAAATGGAATAAAAGGATTTAAGAATCCAGAGGATTATGATGCGATGAGTGAGATTATGTGGTGCGGAAGTCTGTCGCATAATGATCTGACGGGGCTTGGCAGAGAAAAAGATTTCTGTGTGCATAAATTCGGACATGCTCTCGGAGCGAAATATGATCTGGCACATGGGGCGACTTTGTCTGCAATGTGGGGATCCTGGGCAGAGTATGTATATCGATATGATGTGGATCGTTTCTGCCATTACGGTCAGAAAGTGTGGGGAATTCAGGGAAAAGATGCTGTGGAGACAGCGCGGGAGGCAATCCGGAAAACGGTGGATTACTTCCGCAGCCTGGAAATGCCGGTGAATTTGAAAGAGCTTGAAATCGGGACACTCAGTGATGATACTTTGATGGAACTGGCAATGAACGCAACCAAAGGCGGAACGGTAAAATTATCGAAAATAAAGGAGTTAGATGTAAACGATGTTTATCAAATCTTTCAGTCGGCAAACGGAAGATAAGATGGATATTAACTGGAAAAATTTCTATAAACAGGTATGTCTGCTTATCATTCCGATGGCGCTGCAGAACCTGATCAATGTCGGGGTTCAGGCAGCCGATGTATTTATGCTGGGACGGGTTGGGGAGAAGGTCCTTTCCGGAGCATCGCTTGCCGGACAGATTCAGTTCATCATGACGCTGATCCTGTTCGGAACTACGTCAGGAGCTACGGTGCTGACTGCGCAGTATTGGGGGAAAAAGGATACCCGGACGATTGAAAAAATCCTGGGGATGGGCATGCTGATCGGTATTGGCGGAGCATTGGCTTTCGCTTTGGCAGCCGAACTGATCCCTGAGACACTACTCCGGATCTATACAAATGACCCGGAAGTCATTGCGGAAGGCGTGAAATATCTGAGGATTGTTGCGCTTTCTTATGTAATCATGGCGGCAACTCAGGTCTATCTGTATATTATGCGCAGCATTGAGAGGGTCGTAATCGCGACGGTCGTATACGGTGCTTCACTTATAGTGAATATTATAGTCAACGCAGTGTTGATCTTCGGGCTTATGGGATTCCCAAAGATGGGAATTGAAGGAGCGGCGATCGGAACTTTGATTTCAAGAATCCTTGGACTTATGATTGTAATATGGTATGCAAAATTCAGAAATAAAGTGGTCCGTTTTCATTTGAGCGACATGTGGAACATTGATAAAGTGCTGTTGAAAGACTTTTTGTTCTACGCGACTCCGGTTATTTTGAACGAGCTGGTATGGGGAATGGGGAGCTCTGCCAATACGGCGGTGATCGGACATCTCGGCAGTGCAGCAGTCGCGGCAAATTCTGTTGTGCAGGTGGTAAGAGAACTTTCCACAGTGGTTGTTTTCGGTGTCTCGAATGCGACGGCAATCTATCTGGGGAAAACGATCGGAGAGCGACAGTATGAGCTCGCGAAAGCATATGGCAGAAGATTTGCGGTTCTAAGTGTCATCACTGGATTCATTGCCGCGGGGATCATATTGGTTTCGGCTCCGGCAGTGAGCAGATTTATGACACTTTCTCCGGAAGCAAAGAGTTACCTGATGTTTATGTTTTTTGTTATGTCTTATTTCGCGCTGTGTCAGGCAATTAATACAACACTTGTGGTGGGGGTGTTCCGCTCGGGGGGAGACACCAGATTCGGACTTCGTCTGGATGCAACTACGATGTGGTGCTGTTCCATCCTGCTCGGAGCGATCGCAGCGTTCGTTTTTCGGGCCAGTGTTCCGGTGGTTTATGTATTACTGATGAGTGACGAAGTGATCAAGGTGCCGATCACTGTCAAGCGTTTCCTGGGGTATAAATGGATCAAAAATGTAACGAGGGAGCAGGAAGAACTGACAATGGATTAGTTACAGGTTATTTGGAAAAAGGATTGGATTTTCCCGAAAGCTATGGTATTCTAGTACTATGGTTCCGGGGGCTTGATGAGAGCTCAAAAACTAGAGTATAAAACGGCATTTTCATAGAAAATACCAGGAAAAGGAGAGACGAGATTATGAAACCAGTAGCAACTGAGAAAGCACCAAAAGCATTAGGACCTTATTCACAGGGATATGTACACAATGGTATCCTTTATTCTGCAGGTCAGATCGCTATCAATCCGGAGACAAATACGGTCGAGGCTGTTACCATTGAAGAGCAGACAGAACAGGTTTGTAAGAATCTTGGAGAAGTATTAAGAGCAGCAGGAAGTTCATTTGACAAAGTTTTAAAGACGACTTGTTTCTTAAGTGATATGGGAGACTTCGCTGCCTTTAATGAAGTATATGGCAAATACTTTACATCAAAACCGGCAAGAAGCTGTGTTGCAGTAAAGACGCTTCCGAAGAACCTTCTCTGCGAAGTTGAAGTCATTGCTGTGGTAGAAGAATAATATATATTTTGGAGGTTGAGAATTATGGCAGAAGAGCAGAACAGCGGATGTTCACCGGAGGCGTGTTCTTCCTGTGCGCACGCAGGCTCGTGTAAAAGCAAGAAAGAAGATATGAAAGCACCGGCTAATCCGTATTCACAGGTGAAAAAAGTAATCGGCGTGGTGAGCGGAAAAGGCGGAGTCGGTAAATCTATGGTGACTGCATCTCTTGCACGGCTTGCCATCAGCCAGGGATACACGGTCGGAATCCTGGATGCCGATATCACAGGACCGTCTATACCGAAAATGTATGGAGTGCACGAAAGTGCAGTCGGAAATGAAGAAGGTATGTTCCCATGTATTGCTAAAGACGGAACTAAGATTATGTCCGTCAACCTGCTCCTTGAGAGAGAGTCTGATCCTGTGATCTGGCGAGGACCGATCATTGCGGGGGTTGTAACTCAGTTCTGGACAGATGTAATGTGGGGAGATCTGGATTTCCTTTTTGTCGATATGCCGCCGGGAACCGGTGATGTACCGCTGACCGTTTTCCAGTCTTTGCCTGTCGATGGAGTTGTGATCGTCACATCACCGCAGGATCTGGTACAGATGATTGTGGAGAAAGCATACAATATGGCAAAACAGATGAATATTCCGGTTCTTGGAATTGTAGAAAACTACAGTTATCTGGAATGCCCGGAATGCGGAAAGCGGATTTCCGTCTTCGGAGAGAGCCACATTGATGAGATCGCGGAAAATCTTGGAACAGAAGTGCTTGGAAAAATGCCGATTGATCCTCAGCTGGCTGAAATCGTAGAACAGGAGAAGTTCTATGAGGCTGAAAATAAATATCTGACAAATATTATTGAAAGATTCCAGTAGGAGTCCGGCAATGATAAAAATGGGGCGTTTCACAGTAATGTGGAGCGTCTTTTTTTAGTTGCTTCGCATATGAGAAAAATATGGTTCAGATATTGATAAATCGACTTGAATATGTTACTATATAAAAGAACAAATGTTCGGAACGTAAGTTTGCAAATGCTCAAAGATCGAAGAACGGAGAATAAGGAGGAATGAAAAGTGCGGATCCAGACGGAGATGAACCTGTATGAGAAGCTGAATATACTGTCGGATGCAGCAAAGTATGATGTGGCGTGTACTTCCAGCGGTGTGGACAGGAAAGGAGACGGAACCGGTATGGGGAATTGTGAGAAAGCAGGAATCTGCCACAGTTTTTCGGCAGACGGACGGTGTATTTCACTGCTTAAGATCCTTTTCACCAACGAGTGCATTTTTGATTGCAAATACTGTGTGAACCGTTCATCCAATGATGTGATCCGTACTTCCTTTACTCCCGATGAAGTTTGTAAGCTGACGATGGAGTTTTATCGACGTAATTATATAGAGGGATTGTTTTTGAGCTCCGGTATTTTAAAGAGTCCGGATTATACAATGGAATTGATCTATGCGACGCTGTATAAGCTGAGAAAAGAGTGTAATTTTCAGGGCTATATCCATGTGAAAGCCATTCCGGGGGCGAGTCAGGAACTGATTCAGAAGGTGGGATATCTTACAGACAGAATGAGTGTGAACCTGGAACTCCCAACGCAAGAAAGTCTTCGCCTTCTTGCACCGCACAAGAGTCGGAAGAATATCCTGACTCCCATGAGGCTGGTGCAGGAAAAGCGAAAAGAAAATAGGCAGGAATTGACAGTATACCGGCATGCTCCGCAGTTTGTGCCGGCAGGGCAGAGTACGCAGATGATTATCGGAGCAACTCCAGAAACTGACTTTCAGATTATGCAGGTGACGGAGGCACTTTATCAGAAGTTTGAACTGAAGAGAGTGTTTTATTCGGCGTTTGTTCCCGTGAACGAAGATAAAGCGCTTCCGGTCAAAACAGATAGTGGCCCGCCGCTTCTGAGAGAACACAGGTTATATCAGGCGGACTGGCTGCTGCGTTACTATCAGTTTCATGTGGATGAATTGTTGGATGAAGAGAATCCGAATTTTAATGTATTGATGGACCCTAAATGTGACTGGGCAGTCCGCCATCTGGAGGAGTTCCCGATTGAGGTGAACAGGGCGGACTACCACATGCTGCTTCGAGTTCCGGGGATTGGATACCGGTCGGCGTCCCGGATCGTAAAGGCAAGAAGGCTTGGGACGGTTGATTTTGCGGATCTCAAGAAAATGGGAGTTGTGCTGAAAAGAGCACTGTATTTTATTACGTGCAGTGGCAAGATGATGTATCCGGTGCGTATGGATCAGGATTATATAACAAGGAATATTCTGGACGGCAAAGAACGGTTGCCGGATTCTGTGATTGGGATGAATTACAGGCAGCTGTCGTTATTTGATGATGTGAGATTCTCAGGAGATTCGTTTGCTGTGGAAGGAAGTGGGAAATGTGCAGAAAATCTATGTCTGTCATGATGATATCACCGGGATTTTTTCGGCGGTGTATGATGCCTGGAAGGAGAGAAGAGAAACTGGGGATGCAGGAATTGCTTTTAAAGGCAGTGTTGAACAAAAGCTGTTTTGTGAATACACGGAGTGTGAGGAAAGGGAAGAAAAGGTGATCGCGGTTGAGAAGATGATCAAGAACCACCTTGGGATGGATGCATATTGGAAACTGTATCATGCGGCTCTTTCGTCTGATCCAGCCAAAGGAGATGCGATACTGGGGACGATGTTTGCGGCCAGAAGGCTGAAGGATAGTACCAGGATCATGGAAAATCTGACCAGTCCTTCCGTAGAGAAAGTATTTGCGCTTAGCAGAAAGGTTTCCAATGAAGCACATTATTTCAAAGAATTTCTGCGTTTTAAGGAATTGGAAAGCGGAATACTATTTGCCAGAATCGATCCGAAAAGTCAGATACTTGCGTGTATCGCACCGCATTTTGCAGATCGGCTGCCACTTGAAAACTGGTTAATCTTTGACGGTACACATGAGGTTTTTGCGGTACATGAGGCAAGAAAGAGCTGGTTCCTGATCTCTGGAATCGAGGCGGATATGGAGATACTGGAACGTTTGTCCGAATCGGAGATGGAAATCCAGAAGTTATGGAAAGGGTTTTTTGAGAGTATCTCGATCAATGAGCGCGAGAGTTATGTGCGCCAGAGACAGCATCTGCCGATCTGGTACAGAAAAAATATCGTGGAGTTCCAGAATTAATGGAGTGAAAATATCACGTAATGCTTTTTCTCGATTCTGTTTCGTGTTAAGATATAGAAAGAATGTAAGAATCGGGAGATAATGAGATGGAACAGGAAATGCCGGTGATCAGAATATCGGTCCGGAATCTGGTAGAATTCATTTTACGGGAAGGCGATATTGACAATCGAACAGGAGGAATTCTGGATGCCGAAGCCATGCAGATGGGTGGAAAGATCCATAGAAAGATTCAGCGAAGCATGGGTGCGGGATATCACGCGGAGGTGTCGATGAAAAAGGAGATCCCATGTGACGGTTTCTGCTTGAAAGTGGAGGGACGCGCAGACGGGATTCTGGAAGAGGCGGACGTAGTGACAATTGATGAGATTAAAGGAGTACTCTGTGAGCTGGATGAAATCAAAGAGCCGGTGGGAGTACATCTTGCTCAGGCGAAATGCTATGCCTGGATGTATGCAGAGCAGAGAGACCTTTCTTTTATCGGTGTGCAGATGACGTACTGCCAGATGGATACAGAGGAGATCAAGAGATTCTGTTATACCTATGACTGCAAAGAATTGAAACTGTGGTTTGATGAACTGATCATGAAATATGAAAAATGGGCGAAATTCCAAGTGGAATGGCGCAGAAAGCGGAACGCATCTGCAAAAGGAGTCCAGTTTCCTTTTTCGTACCGGAAAGGACAGAAAGAGCTGGCGGCATCCGTTTATCGTACGATCCTGAGAAAGAAAAAACTGTTTATTCAGGCACCGACCGGTGTCGGAAAGACGTTATCGGCAGTGTTTCCGGCTGTGAAAGCAGTCGGGGAGGAGCTGGGGGAAAAGATCTTTTATCTGACGGCGAAGACGATCACAAGAACGGTTGCCGAGCAGGCGTTTCAAATCCTGAAAGAGCAGGGACTGAAAATGAAGGTGATCACGCTGACGGCGAAGGAGAAGATCTGTTTTTGCGATGAGACGGAATGCAATCCGGAATACTGTCCGTACGCAAAAGGACATTTTGACCGTGTAAATGACGCGGTGTACGAACTGCTTACTTCCACGGACGAGATGAGCAGAGCAGCGCTGGAAGAACAGGCGAAAAAGCACTGTGTGTGTCCGTTTGAGATGGGACTCGATGTATCCACATGGGCAGATGCTGTGATCTGTGATTATAATTATGTATTTGATCCAAATGCACATTTGAAGCGGTTTTTCTCCGAAGGAGTATCGGGGGAGTATATTTTTCTGATTGATGAAGCGCATAATCTTGTCGAGCGCGGAAGACAGATGTACAGTGCAGAGATCTACAAAGAAGATTTTCTGAATGTGAAAAAACTGGTGAAGACGCTTGATTATAAACTTGCGAAAAGGTTGGATGAGTGTAATAAGCTTCTACTGGCAATGAAGAAGGAATGTGAAGATTATCGGGTGGTGAGCAGTGCTTCCCATATTTACCTGAAATTAATGAATCTCATGCCGAGGATTGAAACGTTCCTGGAGAACTGTCAGGACAGGAACGTGGCGGATGTTGTCCGGGATTTTTATTTTTCGATTCGTTCCTTCATCAGTATTTATGAGGCATTGGATGAAAATTATGTGATCTATTCGCAAATGCAGAAGGATCAGAGATTTATGTTGAAGCTTTTCTGTGTCAATCCGGCGGCAAATCTCCAGAAATATCTGGATATGGGGAATAGTACGATCTTTTTTTCGGCAACGCTTTTGCCAATACAGTATTATAAAAAGCTGCTGAGCACGGACAAGGATAATTATGCGGTCTATGCGGAATCTACATTTGACCAGAGCAGACGTTTGATACTAAACGGAACGGATGTCAGTACACGATATAAGAAGCGAACGGAAGATATGTATAAGCGATATGCGGAATATATCTGGCGGACTGTTCGCGCGAAGCAGGGAAACTATATGGCGTTTTGTCCATCCTATCAATTTATGGAAGCTGTATATGATGCTTTTGAGAAAATGCGGTGCGAGATGGGAGATGGTCAGACGGAGTGTATTCTGCAATCTCACTATATGAACGAAGAAGCGAGAGAGATTTTCCTGGAAACATTTGAGGAAGTGCGCGAAGGAAGTCTGGTCGGTTTTTGCGTGATGGGAGGAATCTTTTCGGAAGGCATTGATCTTGCGGAAGAAAAACTGATCGGTGCCTTTATTATTGGTACCGGCCTTCCCCAGGTGTGCAGTGAACGAGCGATTCTCAAGGATTATTTTGACAAAGACGGCGGACAGGGATTTGACTATGCATATCTGTACCCGGGAATGAATAAGGTGCTGCAGGCAGCAGGAAGAGTAATCCGGACGGAAGAGGACAGAGGTGTGATTCTCCTTTTGGATGAACGGTTTCGGGAGCGCCGGTGCCGGGAGATATTTCCAAGAGAATGGGAGGATTGTGGAGCCTGCGTTTTAGAAGATGTGGAGGAGAAAGTGAAGGCATTCTGGGATAGCCAGAATGCCTAAAAGTCAGATCGTATCAGGATTTTGGGAGATGACAGGTTCGTCAAAATAATTAAGAAAAGCCTGAGCCGCTCTTGAGATGGGAACATGTTCGTTATAGGCGGCAATAAGCTGTCTTTTTGGAAGTTTTTCGGTAGTCTCAACGATGAAGAGATCGTCGGACTTTAACGGAAAACAATAATCCGGGATAAAGGCGATCCCCAGACCGATACTTGCAAGATCAATCAATAGGTCGTTGCTGCTGAGTTCAATCTCCGGGACGAGATCGAGCTGATGCTTCTGAAACAGAGAGTGAAGGAATTCGCTTGTCGTGCTTTTTTTGTCCAGCATGATGATTGGGTAATCCAGAAGCTGCTTTAAGGATAAGGGATGTCCTTTCAATTCGCGAAATGCGTGATTGGCGATAAATACATCCTGAAATTCTTTTATTTTTTTTATGGAGACCAGATTGCCGAGGTATGCGTTTGGATAGTTTGCTACGATCAAATCCACTTGACCTGTCTCCAAAAGTTCGGTACATTTAATAGATGTAGCATTGGTCACTTTTATGTGGGCATTTGGAAAAGCTCTGTGAAAGCGTTCCAGATAGGGAACCAGAAAGTATCGGCAGATGGTGTCACTTGCACCGATTCGGATCTGTCCGCCGGTGGTGGCGGATTCCAGAATCTGAGCCTCGCCGCGCTTGATCAGGTGGATCGCCGGTTCAATGTGGCGAAGAAGAATCTCGCCTTCCGGGGTGAGCTGTACTTTTTTCGTACTTCTTATAAAAAGAGTCTGATCCAGCTTCTTCTCCAGGGCTTTGATGGACTGGCTGACGGCAGATTGAGAGATATAGAGCTGCTTGGATGCTTCTGAGAAGCTCAGAGTATCGGCCACATAATAAAACACTTTATATAATTCGTAATTAATATCCATTATTAGTCCTCCTTATAAAACTCATTTGTATTATAAGAGATGTGGAAGAAAAAAACAAGAGAGATCGAAAGGAAAGATGGAATCATGAAGAAAGCGACAGGAAGAAAAGACAACGGGAAAATTATAGGTGAAACATGGCTTCATAAATTTCTGGGTGGTGTAATTGCTCTGAGCTTGATTTTTATATTTTTGATCAGCAGTTTTGAAATCGGTATTTACAGTGATTTTGATTTTTATGAAAAAGAATACAGTAAATACGGAGTTGAGGAGCAGCTGGATATGGAAATGGAGGACATCATGGAAGTCACAGAATATATGATGTCTTATCTAAGAGGAAAGGAAGAAGTCTTAAGTATCGAGACAATGGTAGAAGGGGAACGACAGGATTTTTTTAATGAACAGGATAGACTGCATATGGAAGATGTGCAGGGACTGTTTCTGGGTGGACTATCCCTGAGGAGAGCAACGTTTATTATTCTTATTGCAGGAGTTATTGCATTGTTTGCGCTCAAAGGAAATTGGAAAAAAATCATACCGTATATGTATGAGCGGATACTCGCGGTTTTTGCAGTTGTTATTGTGGCTCTGGGCGTTCTGATCTCGCAAAACTTTACGAAATGCTTCGTGATTTTTCATGAATTGTTTTTTGACAATGATCTGTGGATGTTCGATCCGGAATATGACTATATGATACGAATGCTCCCGGAAGGATTCTTCTTTGACATGGTTATCCGGATTGCTGTTATCTTTATTGTTATGCTTTTGGGATCTCTTATTGTTTGTGTGATAAGTAAACGATTGGACAGAAAAGAAGAGAATGTTAATTAGAAAAACTTATAAAACAGTTTAGATATATTGACTATACTTATAAAAATGAATGTGATAGAATAAGACTATGCAGTAACTTATGCTGCCTCACGCAGTTTAAAATATGATTAACTAATGGAGGAAATTATGAACAGTGTAAAACGAGTGTATGTGGAGAAAAAACCTGAATTTGCCGTTCAGGCGAAGGAACTTGGACATGAAGTGAAGAGTTACCTCGGAATCAAATCGGTTACAAATGTAAGGGTGTTGATTCGTTATGATGTGGAGAATCTCTCGGATGCCACATTTGACAGAGCATGTAATGGCGTTTTTGCAGAACCACCGGTAGATGTTCTTTATCATGAAGATTTTCCACATGGAGAGAATGACCGTATTTTTTCTGTGGAATTCCTTCCGGGACAGTTCGACCAGAGAGCGGATTCGGCAGTCCAGTGTGTGCAGTTTATTAAGGAAGATGAGCTTCCGGTTATCAAAACTGCTACAACTTATGTGATTGAAGGTGAGATCAGTGATGCTGAATTTGATGCAATCAAAGCTCATTGTATCAACCCTGTTGATTCAAGAGAAACGAGTCTTGATAAGCCGGAAACACTGGTGACCAAGTTCGATGAGCCGGCAGATGTTAAGATTTTCGAGGGATTCAAGGATATGCCGGAAGAGGAACTGAAGGCATTATATGATTCTCTGGGGCTTGCAATGACTTTTAAAGATTTTCTGCATATTCAGAATTATTTCCGGGGAGAAGAGAAGAGAGATCCTTCTATGACAGAAATCCGTGTCCTTGACACATACTGGTCTGATCACTGTCGCCATACGACGTTCTCTACGGAACTTACAGATGTAAGCTTTGGGGAGGGGGATTATCGTGCTCCGATCGAAGATACTTATAAAGAATACTTACAGACACACAGTGAGATCTTTAAAGGGCGTGAAGACAAATTTGTCTGCCTGATGGATCTTGCTCTGATGGCGATGAGAAAACTCAAAAGGGAAGGAAAACTGGAAGATCAGGAAGAGTCTGATGAGATCAATGCCTGCAGTATCGTTGTGCCGGTTGAAGTAGATGGTGTTGAAGAAGAATGGCTTGTGAACTTCAAGAATGAAACCCATAACCATCCGACAGAGATTGAACCGTTTGGTGGAGCGGCTACCTGCCTTGGAGGAGCGATCCGCGACCCGCTGTCAGGACGTACTTATGTATATCAGGCTATGCGTGTGACAGGAGCGGCAGATCCAACCGTTTCAGTAAAAGAGACGATCAAAGGAAAGCTTCCGCAGAAGAAACTTGTCCGCAGTGCCGCACATGGCTATAGTTCTTATGGTAATCAGATCGGTCTTGCAACCGGCCTTGTAAAAGAAATCTATCATCCGGATTACGTGGCAAAACGTATGGAAATCGGAGCAGTTATGGCTGCGGCTCCGAGACGTGCTGTTATTCGTGAGACTTCCGATCCGGGAGATATCATTATCCTGCTTGGCGGACGCACCGGCCGTGACGGCTGCGGCGGAGCAACCGGATCTTCCAAAGTTCATACAGAAGAATCGATTGAGACCTGTGGCGCTGAGGTTCAGAAGGGTAACCCGCCGACAGAGCGTAAGATTCAGAGACTGTTCCGCAGAGAAGAAGTCAGCAGACTGATCAAGAAATGTAACGACTTCGGAGCAGGCGGTGTTTCTGTAGCAATCGGAGAACTTGCAGACGGACTTCGTGTTGATCTGGATAAAGTACCGAAGAAATATGCCGGTCTGGACGGAACAGAAATTGCGATATCAGAATCGCAGGAACGTATGGCTGTGGTTGTTGATCCGAAGGATGCCGAGCAGTTCCTTGCATATGCAAAGGAAGAGAATCTGGAAGCGACAAAAGTTGCTGTTGTAACGGAAGAGCCGCGACTGGTATTGTCCTGGAGAGGAAAGGAAATTGTAAATATTTCCCGTGCATTCCTTGATACAAATGGTGCACATCAGGAGACAACTGTAAAAGTTGACATTCCTAACAGAGCAGACAGCCCGCTTGTACAGCAGGTAGAAGTAAATGATGTAAAAGAAAAATGGCTTGATACACTGAAAGACCTGAATGTATGCTCACAGAAAGGACTTGTTGAGATGTTCGACGGTTCGATTGGAGCAGGTTCTGTCTTCATGCCACATGGTGGAAAATATCAGATGACAGAGACGCAGAGCATGGTTGCGAAGCTTCCGGTTCTGAAAGGAAAATGCGATACCGTAACCATGATGAGTTATGGATTTGATCCGTACCTGTCAAGCTGGAGCCCATACCATGGAGCTGTATATGCAGTGACGGAATCCATTGCAAAGATTGTTGCATGCGGAGGAGATTACAGGAAGATTCGCTTTACATTCCAGGAGTATTTCCGCCGTATGACCGAAGATCCGTCCAGATGGAGTCAGCCGTTTGCAGCGCTTCTCGGAGCATATAAAGCGCAGCTTGGATTCGGTCTTCCGTCCATCGGAGGTAAAGACAGTATGTCCGGTACGTTCGAACACATTGATGTACCGCCAACACTGGTTTCCTTTGCGGTAGATGTTGCAAAAGAACAGGATATCATCTCTCCTGAATTGAAAAAAGCAGGTAACAAGCTTGTATGGCTTCGTATTGAAAAGGATGAATATGAGCTTCCGGCATATGATAAGGTGATGGAGCAATATGGTAAGTTCACGGAAGATATTCACAATGGAAGAATCGTTTCAGCATATGCACTTGACCGTCACGGTGTGATCGCCGCTGTCAGCAAGATGGCATTTGGTAACGGAATGGGCGTTAAGATCGAGCATAACATGGATGCCAGAGAATTATTTGCTCCTGCATTTGGAGATATTATTGCGGAAGTTCCGGCGGACAAGGTTGGAGAACTTGGCATTTCTTACACCGTGATTGGTGAAGTGACCGATGATGCGGCATTCTCTTATGCAGATGTCAGAATTACACTTGCAGAGGCAGAAGGCGCATGGACTGAGACTCTGGAGAAAGTATTCCGTACTGTATCCGATGAGGCATCCGAGGAGAAGGTAGAATCACCGCTTTATGATACAAAGGATATCTATATCTGCAAAAACAAAATCGCTCAGCCGCATGTATTTATTCCGGTATTCCCGGGCACAAACTGTGAATACGACAGTGCGAAGGCGTTTGAACGTGCAGGTGCGACTGTAACGACAAGAGTATTTAAGAACATGGATGCGGCGGACATTCTTGATTCCGTTACCGAATTTGAAAAAGAGATTGCGAAAGCCCAGATCATTATGTTCCCGGGCGGATTCTCAGCAGGTGATGAACCGGATGGCTCAGCGAAATTCTTTGCAACTGCATTCCAGAATGCAAAATTAAAAGAAGCTGTTGAGAAGCTGCTGAATGAGCGTGACGGACTTGTACTCGGAATCTGTAACGGTTTCCAGACACTTGTCAAACTGGGATTGGTTCCTTATGGTGAGATCGTAGGCCAGACAGCAGATTCACCGACGCTGACATACAATACCATCGGACGTCATATTTCCAAGATGGTATATACCAAAGTTGTGACGAACAAATCTCCATGGCTGCAGGGTGCTGAACTTGGCGGCGTATATACCAATCCGGCTTCTCATGGTGAAGGACGTTTCGTAGCAAGCAAGGAGTGGCTTGACAAGCTGTTCGCAAACGGACAGGTTGCGACCCAGTATTGCGATCTTGATGGCAATGTTTCTATGGATGAAGAGTGGAATGTCAATGGTTCATATTGTGCGATCGAAGGTATTACAAGCCCGGATGGACGAGTACTTGGCAAGATGGCACATTCAGAGCGTCGCGGCGACAGTGTAGCTGTCAATATTTACGGCGAGCAGGATATGAAGATTTTTGAATCCGGAGTGAAGTATTTTAAATAAGTCACAAGTCTGTTTGATGTAATATAAATAAAATGAGAACCGTTTTCATACAATACATATGATATGGCAAATTGCTAAGAATATGGATGTGTGAAAATGGTTTTTTTTTTGTAAAAATACAGAATGGTAGCAATGCACGTGCAGGAAATACAAAGAATACTTGCAGGAAAAATAATATAAATCAATAATATAATCAGAAATATTATATAAAGTGAAACAGAATGCGCTCTGATATTCAAATACAGGAAAAAAATAGCAAAAAAAACTTGACATTGTATAGAGGATGTTTTAAAGTGGAAAAAGGTTATTCAGTGGTTTTCATAATGAAATTGATTTGGTAAATATGAAAAGCATTTGAAAAAATGAACAGGAGGTATTGAGTAGTATGTCATATGTTGATGAGGTAATTGAATCAGTAGTTAAAAAGAATCCGGCAGAACCGGAATTTCATCAGGCAGTCAAAGAGGTTTTGGAATCTCTTCGTGTTGTAGTAGAGGCGAATGAAGAAAAATTCAGAAAAGATGCGCTTCTGGAAAGATTAGTAGAACCGGAGAGACAGATTAAGTTCCGTGTACCGTGGGTAGACGATAAGGGACAGGTTCATGTTAACACAGGATACCGTGTACAGTTCAACAGCGCAATCGGACCATATAAAGGAGGGCTTCGTCTCCATCCGTCCGTAAACCTCGGTATTATCAAGTTCCTTGGATTCGAGCAGATCTTTAAGAATTCTCTTACCGGTCTTCCGATCGGTGGAGGTAAAGGTGGTTCTGACTTTGATCCGAAGGGAAAATCAGACAGAGAAGTAATGGCATTCTGTCAGAGCTTTATGACAGAGCTTTGCAAATATATCGGTGCAGACACGGATGTGCCGGCTGGAGATATTGGTACAGGAGCAAGAGAAATCGGCTACATGTTCGGACAGTATAAGAGAATCCGCGGACTCTACGAAGGTGTTCTTACAGGTAAAGGATTAAGCTACGGCGGATCTCTTGCACGTACAGAAGCAACCGGATACGGACTTCTGTATCTGACAGAAGAGATGCTGAAACTCAACGGAATTGAGCTTGCAGGCAAGACAGTGGCAGTATCCGGATCTGGAAATGTTGCTATTTATGCTACACAGAAAGCTCAGCAGCTCGGAGCAAAGGTTGTTACCGTAAGTGATTCTACAGGATGGGTATACGATCCGGAAGGAATCGATGTGGCAGCACTGAAAGAGATCAAAGAAGTAAATCGTGCAAGATTGACAGAGTACAAGAAGTATCGTCCGAACTCAGAATACCATGAAGGACGCGGTGTATGGTCTGTAAAAGTAGATATTGCACTTCCGTGTGCAACACAGAATGAACTTCTTCTTGATGATGCGAAACAGCTTGTCGCAAACGGATGTATTGCAGTAGCAGAAGGAGCAAATATGCCGACAACCATCGAAGCAACACAATATCTTCAGGAGAACGGCGTATTATTTGCACCTGGTAAAGCAGCGAATGCAGGCGGTGTTGCAACATCTGCTCTGGAAATGTCTCAGAACAGCGAACGTCTGAGCTGGACATTCGAAGAAGTTGATGCGAAACTGAAAAACATCATGGTAAATATCTGCCATAACATGGCTGATGCAGCAGAACGTTACGGAGCAAAAGGCAATTATGTAGTGGGTGCAAACATTGCAGGATTTGAAAAAGTTGTAGATGCTATGACTGCTCAGGGAATTGTGTAATAGAAATATACTGTAATAGATAGAACAATAATCAATAGATAAGCCGGGATGATCGCAGAAATGAGATGATCCCGGCTTTTTATTTCGTAACTGAAATAACACGTTGTTTTGAACAAGAAAAAAGTCTGGAAAACCAGACTTTTTAGTAGCGGGAACTGGATTTGAACCAGCGACACCACGGGTATGAACCGTGTGCTCTAGCCAACTGAGCTATCCCGCCATATTCACTTTTCAGTGAAGTGGGACCAATAGGGCTCGAACCTATGACCCTCTGCTTGTAAGGCAGATGCTCTCCCAGCTGAGCTATGATCCCATTTCTGTAAGTTGCTTTCCCGCAACCGACTTCTATAGTATATCTCGAAGATCTCAAAATGTCAACACTTTTTTTGAAAAAAATTATTTTTTTTGAGAATGCCATTTGGCGTGTTTGGGATAGGAATAAAGAGGCATGGATTACAGAAGCCGTAATCGAAAAAACATGGAAATTTCAATTCAAGTATGGTAGAATGAATAACAGTTCAGTTACATGAGGATACTGTAATTGTTGTGATGATGTAGAATACGGAGGAAGAAAAAATGCAAGGAAAAACGAGAAGGACGTTGATGATTCTTGTAGGTGCATACCTGATATATAATGGTGTCAAACTGATTATGGATGTTATGCAGGGCAACCCGAACTACAAGACAGTTTTGATCATTTTCGGAGTCATCTTTATTGTATTTGGTGCTGCTACAGTGATTTTGAATATCCGTGAACTCCTGAAGGATATGAAAGCAGAAAAGGAAGTATCCGGTGACGCGGAAAACGGAGACGATGATGAGAGCGTTGACGAGACCACAGTTGAGGTAGAAGGAACCGGGAATCCGGCGCGTACTGACAATACGGAACGTGTGTGGAAAGCTCCGACCGTTGCTGATGAAAAGAATGAATCTGCAAATTCAGGCGATGGAAAGGACAGCGATGATGGTGAAGTGATGATGGACGAAGACGCAGAGCCTCTGGATGAGGATCCCGATTTTTCTGAAATGGATGAGGAAGGATGGGGAACTGCTTCCGGAGAAGAAACAGATGAAGAGGCAGAAGAAGAGCCGTAAAAAGAAGAATCAGGTACATATCGGGAAGGAGAAGACGGGATATGCGGGTTGGAATGGGATATGATGTACACAGACTAACGGAAGGAAGAGATTTGATTCTTGGAGGAGTGAAGATTCCTTATGAGAAGGGGCTTTTGGGACATTCCGATGCAGATGTTCTTCTGCATGCGATTATGGATGCTCTTCTGGGAGCTGCGGCTCTCGGCGATATAGGGAAGCACTTCCCGGATACGGATGAAAAATACAGTGGTATTTCCAGCATGAAGCTGCTTAAACATGTGGCAGGCCTTTTGGAGGAAAATCTGTATATTGTAGAAAATATTGATGCCACTATCATTGCGCAGAAACCGAAGATGCGTCCGCATATTGCGCAGATGGAGGAAAATATAGCGAGTGCTTTGGGGATTGAGAGAGACAGAGTGAACGTGAAAGCGACAACAGAAGAAGGGCTTGGATTTACCGGAAGCGGAGAAGGAATTTCCGCTCAGGCAATTTGCGCTCTTGAGAAGATTACGAATTTCAGCAGTACGGATGTGATGCAGACTGAGGGGAGAAGCTGCGCCGGCTGCCGGGGATGTATGAGGTCAGAAGAATGATACTAAGAAAACTAAAGGCAAACGAGCATGTGCTTACGAGACCACTCTGGGAACGGGTGTTTGACGAAGATACGACAGAATTTTTAGATTATTATTATACTTCCAAAACGGAAGACAATGAAATCTACGTAATCGAGAAGGATGGAGAGATTCATTCCATGCTGCATTTAAATCCTTATGTGCTTCAAATTGGTAAAAAGGAAGAAGGCAGCCGATATATTGTGGGAGTTGCTACCGACAGAATGTATCGCGGGCAGGGGCAGATGACAGAATTGCTCCGAAAAGCGGTGAGGGATATGTATACGAAGAAACTGCCGTTTACATTTTTGATGCCGGCAGATGAAAAGATTTATTATCCGCATGATTTTCGCTTTGTGTATGCGGCGGAGCAGTGGGAAGCTTTCATGGCAAATGGGGAAGTACCGTCGCTGGATGCAATTCTTCACAGCGGCAATGGAAAACGGATACTGCTCAGACCTGCGCTTGCGTCTGATTGTAAGAAAATAGCGGCTTTTGCGGAACATATTCTGGAAGAAAAATACCAGATTTATGTCAAAAGAGACTGGCTGTATTATGAAACTTTGCTCAGGGAGCAGAAAAGTCAGAAAGGCGGAATCCTCCTTGCGGAGACAGATGATGAAATCAAAGGGATTCTGGTATTTGATGAAGAAAAGGATTTTTCGGTACGGGAACCGCTGGTAGAACCGGGATATGAGGATATTTTTGAAAAAGGCGGTCTGATCCTTAAGAAACAGGAAAAGAAAAAACCAATGATTATGGCCAGGATCCTGCATGTAGAATCTCTGCTGTCGTGCATGGCCTGCGATGAGGATACAGAGTTCCAGTTCATTCTTGTGGATCCGGTTATCCGGGAGAATAATAAGATATTCAGCATTAAGGGAAACAAAGAGCATCTGGTGGTTCGAACGAAACCCATTGCAAAAGGAAAGAGTGACGGCATCCAGATGATTAGTGTGGATGCGCTGACAACGATTTTATTCGGCTATAAGAGTCTGGAAAAAGTGGAGGAAGAGGAGCAGGAGAAATTCTCTGCGGAATTCAAGGAGAGTATTTCCAAGCTACAGCCTTTGAATCGGATTCTTTTGAATGAAATCGTATAATGTGATAATTTTTGCTTTGCGGTTGACAAATTAATCAATTTCGCATAGTATATAGAAGAATAGGCAAATAGTTTGAAAGACGAAGAACGAAAAGAGTAACTTTCCGGAATCTGACAGAGAGGGTTTGTCAGCGGCTGTAAGCAGACCCGAGAAGAAGGATTGTGAAGTGCATTCGGGAGTCGATTCGGTGAAAGGATTAACGTGGCATTCAAAGTGTTTAATCATATAGCCGGATACGGAGTGCATCCGTTATATGCATTGAGGAGAAAGGTCGAAAAGCCTTTTAATAGAGTGGAACCGCGGAAAACTTCGTCTCTTATCGGGACGGAGTTTTTTTGTTGCCATGCATGCGCCAACAAGGTCCGGTGGACCATTTGCGAGTTTTATTGCGTTTTCACTGAAAGAAAGGAGTAATAATATGGGTATCGTTTCTTTTGTGAAGGAAGAAATAGAAGTGATCCGAGAACGTGATCCGGCAATTAAGTCTACGATGGAAGTATTTCTGTATCCCAGTTTTAAAGTAATGTTACATTATAGAGTGGCACATAAGTTATATTTAAAGAAGCACTATTTTCTTGCGAGGTGGATTTCGCAGAGAGCAGTCCGAAAAACGGGGATCGAGATCCATCCGGGAGCTACCATCGGGAAGGGCCTTTTTATTGACCACGGAAGTGGTGTGATCATTGGTGAGACGGCGATACTTGGAAATAATGTGACGTTGTATCAGGGAGTGACCCTTGGAGGAACCGGAAAAGAAAAGGGAAAACGGCATCCGACGCTGGAAGATAATGTTATGGTGAGCGCCGGAGCAAAAGTAATCGGATCATTTACCGTAGGAAAGAATTCCAAGATCGGCGCCGGTTCTGTCGTAATCGAGGAAGTGCCGCCGAACTGTACGGTTGTCGGTGTCCCGGGACGAATTGTGCGCATGGGAAATCAGAAGATTCCGAGAACAGATATGGATCAGATTCATCTTCCGGATCCGGTCAAAGCGGATATTCAGAAACTGCAGGAAGAAAATATGTGGATGATGAAGAAAATGGAAGAACTGGAAAAAAGAATTGAATTATATGAAATGATGGAATAAGATGACAGATCAGAAAGGGAAGACACATGAAAGTATTTAACACACTGACAAGAAGAAAAGAAGAATTTGTACCTCTGGAGCCGGGGAAAGTGAAAATGTATGTCTGCGGTCCGACCGTGTATAATTTTATTCATATCGGAAATGCAAGACCGATGATCGTATTTGACACCGTAAGAAGATATTTTGAATATAAGGGATACGATGTCAATTACGTTTCCAATTTTACGGATGTGGATGACAAGATCATTAAGAAAGCAATTGAAGAAGGCGTTTCTGCGCAGGAAATTTCTCAGAGATACATCGCAGAATGTAAGAAGGATATGGAAGGGATGAATGTGAAGCCGGCAACCAAACATCCGCTTGCAACCGAGGAAATCTGCGGTATGGTGGAAATGATCGCGGATCTGATCGAGAAAGGTTATGCCTATGAGAAAAACGGAACCGTTTATTTCCGCACCAGACGGTTCAAAGACTATGGAAAATTATCCCATAAGAATCTGGATGATCTCCGCTCGGGCGGACGTTCCCTGCTGGTGACCGGTGAGGATGAGAAAGAAGATCCGCTTGATTTCGTACTCTGGAAGCCGAAAAAAGAAGGCGAACCCGCGTGGGAGTCTCCGTGGTGTGAAGGACGTCCGGGATGGCATATTGAATGCTCTGTGATGTCTAAGAAATATCTCGGTGAGCAGATCGACATTCATGCGGGCGGTGAGGATCTGGTATTCCCACACCATGAGAATGAGATCGCTCAGAGTGAAGCGGCTAACGGAAAAGAATTTGCCAGATACTGGATGCACAATGCATTTTTAAATATTGATAACCGTAAAATGTCCAAATCTCTCGGAAATTTCCGTACCGTCCGTGAGATCAGCGAGCAGTATGATCTGCAGGTGCTCCGCTTCTTTATGTTGAGCGCTCATTACAGAAGCCCGTTGAATTTCAGTGCTGATTTAATGGAGGCGTCCGCAAATGGTCTGGAAAGAATTGTGAATGCGGTGGATAATCTGAAACATCTGATGGGAGCTGCCCAGACGGAAGCGATGAACGAAGCGGAAAATGCGACGTTTGCCCAGACGGAAGAGTTCGTAAAGGAATTCGAAGCTGCCATGGATGATGACTTTAATACGGCAGATGCAATCGCTGCGATCTTTGATCTGGTGAAATTTGCAAATACTACGGCTTCAGCGGAAAGTTCAAAAGAATATCTGAAGAAGCTGTTTGATCTGATCGTGAAGCTTGGAGATGTGCTCGGATTGATCCTTGACAAGGAAGAAGAGCTTCTGGATGCAGACATTGAGAAACTGATTGAAGAACGCCAGGCAGCAAGAAAGGCAAAGGATTTCGCAAGAGCTGACGCAATCCGTGACGAACTTCTGGCGAAAGGAATTATACTGAAGGATACCAGAGAAGGAGTACAATGGAAAAAAGCATAGGATTTGACTGGAAATCCTGTATGTGCGACGTTTTGAAACTGAATGAGGTGGATATCGCAGGATATTCACCTCTTACTTTAGCATATATAGGAGATAGTGTATACGATTTGATTATCAAGACTATGGTGGTCAGCGAAGGCAATAAACAGGTGAAAAAGCTGCACCAGGAAACCAGCAGTATGGTACAGGCTTCGGCGCAGTCGGAGATGATGCGTGTGATTCAGGAGCATTTGACTGAGGAGGAACATGCTGTATACAAGCGGGGGAGAAATGCGAAAACGGTATCCCCTGCAAAGAATCAGACCCTAACGGATTATCGGCGCGCGACCGGTTTTGAGGCGTTGATGGGATGGCTGTATCTGAAAAACGAATGGCCGAGAATGCTGGAACTGATTAAAATCGGACTGGAACATTTGAATAAAAAAGAAGAAAAAATGCAGGAGACAGGTTCTGCAGTCAGGGAGAATGAGTGATGATAGAAGAAAATGGAGTAAAAAGCCAGTTGATCGAGGGGAGAAATGCGGTTATGGAAGCATTTCGTTCCGGAAAACCGATTGACAAAGTGTATGTTCTGGACGGATGTCAGGACGGCCCGATCCGCAGTATTGTGCGTGAAGCGAAGAAGCATGACACGATTCTCAATTTTGTGACAAAAGAACGTCTTGCTCAGATTTCCGAGACAGGGAAACATCAGGGTGTCATTGCGATGGTGGCTGCGTACGAATATGCTCAGGTGGAAGATATGTTGGAACTTGCAAAAGAAAAAGGCGAGGATCCATTTCTGATCCTGCTGGATAATATTGAGGATCCGCACAATCTTGGGGCGATTATCCGAACCGCAAATCTGGCGGGGGCACACGGTGTGATCATTCCGAAGCGGCGTGCGGCAGGACTCACTGCGACAGTGGCAAAGACTTCGGCCGGTGCGCTGAACTATACGCCGGTAGCTAAGGTCACCAATCTGGTGAAAACGATGGAAGAACTGAAGGAAAAAGGACTCTGGTTCGTCTGCGCCGACATGGGCGGGGATATCATGTATCATGTGAATCTGAAAGGGCCGATCGGGCTTGTGATCGGAAACGAAGGAGAAGGAGTGAGCAGGCTGGTTCGCGAGACCTGCGATATGACAGCTTCCATTCCGATGAAGGGGGATATTGATTCTCTGAATGCTTCGGTGGCGGCGGGTGTGCTTGCTTATGAGATTGTACGTCAAAGGCTGGGTTAATTAAATGGAATATGAAAAAATGACGGACGAGCAGCTGATCAGCCGCCTGCGAGGCGGCGAAAAGCCGATCATGGATTTTTTGATGGAGAAATATAAGGGATTGGTTCGTCAGAAGGCAAAAGCAATGTATCTCTGGGGAGGGGAAAATGACGATCTGATCCAGGAGGGGATGATCGGTCTTTTCAAAGCAGTAGAGGATTATGAGCCGGATGCGGGTGCATCTTTTTATAGCTTTGCTGAACTTTGCATTTCCAGGCAGATGTACACCGCCATCAAAGCGTCCCAGAGAAAAAAGCACTTACCCTTAAATTCCTACGTCTCACTCTATACATCGGGAAAACGGGAAGATGGAAAAGAAGCGCTTCCGCTGGCAGAGACGATCGAGGCGGGGGCAGAAAGCAATCCGGAAGAATTGCTTCTGAACACAGAGTATGCCAATGCATTTGAGGAAGAACTGAAGGATCAGCTCAGCAAGCTGGAAAACCGGGTTTTGTATCTGCATCTGATGGGAATGGATTATTTGAAAATCGCAGAAGTAATGGATAAGAGTCCAAAAGCCATTGACAATGCCCTTCAGAGAATCAAAGGAAAGGCAAGGCATATTCTGGAAGAAAAGAGAAAATAAAAACCTCAGGAAATCTTCCTGAGGTTTTTTAAAAGCTGCCTAGCGGAATCGAACCGCCGACCTCCGCCTTACCAAGGCGACGCTCTACCGACTGAGCCAAGGCAGCAGACGCATATCAGCGACTTAATTAATATAACACACCTTCGTGAAATTTGTCAATATGACTTTTGATTTTTTTGAAAAAGTATTATGCTGCGAATTTCTTAGAATGAAGAATCCTGGATTGCGCATCCGGCATCAGGTATGATATCCTATAAGAAGTGAAAATACGTGGGATGCCATGTGTGGCAGCTTACAGGAGGAGAATAGGGGAGAAACATATGGGAAAGGATTCAAAAGATACATTTGCGGTCGATACGCGTAACAGGAGTCTGAAACAATGGGGAGAAGGTCTGTTTGCTTTATTTGTGGGTCTAACAATCGCCCATTTGGGAGTCAGCCTTTTTCTCGTGTCGGAACTTGGCTCGGATGCGTTTACGGTGATGATTCAGGGAATTGCAAGAACTCTCGGGCTTAGCATTGGCACGGTTCATGTGATTGCATTGATCCTGCTGATGATTGTGATGGTTTTGACGACGAAGGGATATGTCAAGCCGGGGACGGTCGTCTGTGCATTCTGCGGAGGATGGATCATAGATCTGTTCCTGTGGATGATCGGGGATAAAATATCTTCCGGATCGCCGATGTGGATCCGGATCCTTGTTATGTTGGCAGGATGTGTGATATTGAGCTTTGGTATGTCCATCGTCATTGAGAGCAACAGCGGTACAGGGCCGAACGATCTGATTGCCATCATATTAACGGATAAACTGAATCAGAAATGGAATGTACAGTTTCAGTATGTGAGGATTACCTGTGATATTTGTTTTGCAGTGATTGGATTCCTGCTTGGCGGGCACCTTGGAATCGGAACGATCGCAGCGGCTTTTCTGGTAGGGCCGGCTGCACAGTTTTTTTTGCCGAGGAGCCGCAAATTAATCAAAACATGTTTTCCGGATCTGTAAAAGAAAACCTGCCAATGCGTTTGGAAATGCAATGGCAGGTTTTCTTCTTGAAACTATTTACAAGTATAAGCTTTCAGAAGCAGAAGTGTATTTTTTACTCCGTCCAGATGAGAACGTTCATAATTATGTGATGCATAAACACCCGGTCCGATCAGACCGTGCAGAATGTCGTAACCGCTTCTTAAAGTAGCTTCTACGTCCGAACCGTAATGCGGATATACATCGATGGCATAGTCGAGTCCGTTTGCTTTCGCAGTGTCGATCAGGGCGCTTGTCACCTCATAATTGTAAGGACCGCCGGAGTCTTTTGCGCAGATGGAAACCATGCGCTCTGTGCAGCCCAGGTCGGCACCAACACATCCCATATCAACTGAAATCATTTCTTCGGTATCTTCCGGCACACTGCTTCCGCCGTGACCGACTTCTTCGTAAACGGTGAAGACGAGAGAAACCTTGCGATTCAGGGAAAGGTGTTCGTCTTTGACCCATTTTGCAAGGGCTAGCAAGATGGCAGCGGAGAGCTTGTCATCAAGGAAGCGACTCTTGATATATCCGCTTTCAGTCACTACAGTACGAGGATCCATGGCAATGATATCGCCGACCTGAATGCCGAGAGCGGCTACGTCTTCTTTCGTATTTACATTCTCATCCAGAAGAATCTCCATGTTTTTCTCTTCATGATCCGGCTTATCGTCTGCTACATGGACGGAGGGCTCGGTATTGAGAACAACACCGGTATAAACCTTTCCGTCGCGTGTGTGGATGGTGCAGTTTTCACCGTCGGCAGTTGACCACTGATGTCCGCCGAGTGTGGTGGGACGCAGACGTCCGTTGTCTTTGATGGAACGAACCATAGCGCCAAGGGTATCGACATGAGCGGCAAGAAGAAGCGGATTTCCCTCTCCACCCAGTGTCACCAGTACATTTCCTTTTCTGGAACTCCATGGCTCATACCCCATCTCTTTGAGTGTGGAAAGAAGGTATTCTTTCACTTCGCGGGTATACCCGGAAGGGCTGGCGATTGAAGTCAGTGCTTTGAGCTGCTTTGCAGCGTATTCAGTGTAAGTTTCCATAAAATCATTCCCCCAAAATGTTAAATTTTATTATGCTTTGTTATTTTAATCGTTATCAAACGAAAAAGCAATCCTGTTATGCAGAGAATTTCTGCTTTTCCAATCCATGTATCCAGTCGGATTTGAAATAATATACCGTAAATACAATAGAACTTAAGGTCCAGGTGATCGGGTAGGCCCAGAACACAACATTGATCACCGGGATAAAATGAACCGCAATGCTGATGTAGCTGACACGGATCAGGCACCAGCAGATCATCATGACCAGCATCGGAACCGTAGAACGGCCTGCGCCGCGCATGATTCCGGCCATACAGTGGGAGTAGGCGAGCAGACAATAAAACAGAGAAATGGTTCTTGCCTGTGTCACACCGAATGCGATGGCTTCTTCGCTTCCACCGAATAAGGAGAGCAGTGTCGGCGCAAATGTATAGACAAGCAAACCAATCAGTTCTGCCAGAGTAATGGAGCATATGACTCCGAAAACGGATCCTTTCTTTGCACGGTCATACTCTCTTGCCCCCAGGTTCTGACTGATAAAGGTTGTGAGAGCCATTGAAAAACAGGTCACCGGAAGAAAACCGAAGCCCTCAATTTTGGCATAAGAACCGCAGCCTGCCACCGCAAGAGCACCGAATTTATTGATGTTTGACTGTACAAATACATTTGCTAGAGAGATGATCGAATTCTGGACTCCGGTCGGAAGTCCGTTCGCAACGATCTGAGGCAGCATCATGCGGTCCAAACGGATATCCTTCAAGGAAACACGGATCTCTTCCGGATTATGCAGGAGCTGGCGCAGACAAAGAAAAGCACTCAGGAACTGAGAGATCGTTGTAGCAAGAGCGGCTGCTCCGACACCGAACCGGAATCCAGCAATCAGGATCAGGTCAAGTGTAATATTTGTGGCAGAGGAAATCATCAGGTAGATCAGCGGATGTCTGCTGTCCCCAAGAGCCTGAAGAATTCCCATGAAGAAGTTGTACATAACAAAGCCAAGAGCACCCATGAAATAAACTCGGAAGTATACTAAAGAATTCACAAGTACTTCATCGGGTGTGCCCATGAGGTGCAAAATCTGCGGCGCGGCTATTTCCCCGATCAGGGTGACTGCGACTCCGCAGCAGAGACCGAATCCGATCGTTGTGTGAATGGCCCGCCTCAGTGCCTTCATATTGCCGGCACCGAAGTATTTTCCGATGATCACACTTGCACCGATGGAGATACCGTTGAAGAGTCCGACAAGAAGCATGATCAGACTTCCGGAAGAACTGACGGCGGCAAGTGCGTTACTGCCCAGAAAATTACCCACGATCAAAGTGTCGGCCGTGTTGTAAAATTGTTGGAACAGATGTCCCCAGAAAAGCGGAATTGCAAAAAGTACGATTCGCTTCCAGATAGGGCCCTCTGTCATGCGTGTTGAAGAAGAAATATTAGACATACCAAAAACCCCCGATAGTTATGTTGACTGTACATAGTTATAAACTGGTTACAGACTAAAGTACACTTTTTAATTATAAGAATGTATTTTGAAAAAGTCAATGAAGTGAGAGGAACAATGATAAAATTGTTGTTCTCTGTCATAAATTGTGGTAAACTAATGAACAAAGTTTCAGGAATCGGCCTTCTGCGGCGGATTCCACAGATTGAGAACCTGAGGAGGATTTACCATGGCAGAAGAAATGGTATCAAAGAATTTTATTGAACAGGAAATTGACAAAGATTTAAGAGAAGGTGTTTATGACCATGTCTGTACACGTTTTCCGCCGGAACCGAACGGATATCTTCATATCGGACATGCCAAATCCATTCTTTTAAATTATGGACTGGCCCAGAAATATAACGGAACATTCCATATGCGTTTTGATGATACGAACCCGACGAAAGAGAAGATGGAATTCGTGGATTCCATCAAAGAGGATATTCAGTGGCTGGGAGCTGACTGGGGGGAGCATCTTTATTTTGCATCAGATTATTTTGATACAATGTATGAATGTGCGGTCAAATTGATCAAGAAGGGCAAAGCGTTCGTATGTGATCTGACAGCGGATGAGATCCGGGAATACCGCGGGACTCTGACCGAACCGGGGAAGAACAGTCCTTATCGAGACCGGTCGGTGGAAGAGAATCTGGAGTTATTTGAGAATATGAGAGCCGGTGTCTATAAAGACGGTGAGAAGGTACTCCGTGCAAAGATCGATATGGCTTCTCCGAATATCAATATGCGGGATCCGGTCATTTACCGGGTGGCACACATGTCACATCATAATACAGGGGATAAGTGGTGCATTTATCCGATGTATGATTTTGCGCATCCGATTGAGGACGCAGTCGAAGGAATCACCCACTCCATCTGCACGTTGGAATTTGAAGATCATCGCCCGCTTTATGACTGGGTAGTGAGAGAGTGTGAATTCGAGAATCCGCCGCGTCAGATTGAATTTGGTAAATTATATTTGAATAATGTGGTTACAGGCAAGAGATATATTAAAAAGCTGGTTGAGGACAAGGTCGTTGATGGATGGGATGATCCGCGTCTGGTTTCGATCGCGGCACTCCGCCGTCGTGGCTTTACACCGGAATCCATTAAGATGTTTGTGGATCTCTGCGGGGTATCCAAGACTCAGGGAGCTGTGGATTACGCGATGCTGGAGTATTGTATCCGCGAAGATCTGAAGTTAAAAAGGCCGCGTATGATGGCGGTGCTGGATCCGGTGAAACTCGTGATTGACAATTATCCGGAAGGAGAAACCGAATGGCTTGATGCACCGAATAATCTGGAAAATGAAGAGCTGGGAAGCAGAAAGGTTCCGTTTAGCCGTGAACTTTATATTGAAAGGGATGACTTTATGGAAGAACCACCGAAGAAATATTTCCGCCTTTTCCCGGGCAATGAAGTCCGTCTGATGAATGCATATTTTGTGAAGTGTGTGGATTATGAGAAAGATGAAAATGGAAATGTGACCGTGATCCATTGTACCTATGATCCGGAGACGAAATCAGGCAGTGGATTTACCGGAAGAAAAGTAAAAGGCACGATTCACTGGGTATCAGCGGAACATGCTGTGAAGGCAACGGCACGCTTATATGAGAACCTGATCGATGAGGAGAAGGGCGTTTATAACAAAGAAGACGGTTCCATGAATCTGAATCCGAATTCACTTACCGAAAAGGAAATTCTTGTAGAACCGAACTTCTCAGAGGCAAAGGCCTATGACAGTTTCCAGTTTGTGCGTCAGGGATATTTCTGTGTGGATTCGCACGATTCCAAACCGAATGCGTTGGTGTTTAATAGGATTGTATCGTTGAAAAGTTCATTTAAACTACCGAAATAAAAAAGAATTTTCGAAAATTTAAGAATAAAAATGCAGCATTTGAATCAATGCTGCATTTTCTATTCCGGTATAACGGCTGTAATCTATTCGTTTTTTTCTTCGGAAGAATCAGCCGGCTTCCCTGCTTCTTCAGGAGCATCAATTTTCTGCTCGGAATCTGCTTCTTCGACTGTAGTTTCATCAGGTTGTCCCGGTGCTTCTGCTTCGGATGGCTCTACGGGTTCGGCTGGTTTTTCTGCTTCATCCGATGCTTCGGATTCAGGCTGTTCTTCAGTGGCACTGGAAGTATCGGATGTCTGAGCGGAAGATGGATTGAGATGAACATAACCGCGTTCTTTGACTTCGCCGAGGTCATCATCTAATTCAAAATCATCATCATCGAAATCATCATCAAAATCATCTTCTGATTCGATGTCATTCTTTTTCTTCATCCAATAATAGATACCTGCTCCGGCAGCTCCGGCGGCGGTCAGGCCAAGCAGGAGTTTTCTGAAATTTTTTGCCATAATAATACTCCTTTCTTAGACGAAATGCATAATAAGATGCATATAAACAAATTCATTGTAATACTTTTTCCGTAAAAGGAAAAGTAAAATATTTATAAACACTGGTTTTTGTGATAAGATATGTGATACGATATAGGATATTGATTTAAGAAAGGAACATCAATTAGGAATGGATGAAAAAGAGACTTTGATGTATGAAAAAGGTCAGACAATTAGGAAAAGGGCGAAAAATAAAATTTTTGGTGTAATCTATAGCCGTACCGCAGTTGTGATTATTTTGCTTCTTTTACAGATTGAGCTGATGTTATTTTCGCTCACTTATCTGGAGAATTATACAAACTATTTATATGGAGTTTTTGTCATACTTTCTGTTGTGTCAGTCATTTATATTATGAATGAGAAAGGGACGCCTGAATTCAAGATGACATGGCTTCTGTTTATTTTGCTTGTACCGGTCGTGGGAGTGGGATTCTATATTTTTACGAAGACCGAATTTGGAACCCATTTTCTGGGAAAGAGGCTGGAAGATCTTCGGCATGAAACAGAACCGTATATGGAGCAGAATGAAGGAATTGTCCAGACGATGCGAAGCAGCAGACTTGCGAATGTGAATTTGTCACATTTCCTGTATCAGCAGGTGGGATTCCCGACATACGGAAATACGGAGGCTACGTATTTCCCACTGGGAGATGATAAATTCCCGGCGCTTTTAGCGGAACTGGAGAAGGCAGAAAAATTTATTTTTATGGAATACTTCATAGTTGAAGAAGGGTATATGTGGAATTCAGTTCTGGATATTTTGCAGAAGAAGGTACAGGAAGGTGTGGAAGTCCGTTTCATGTATGACGGTATGTGCAGTGTTGCCCTGCTTCCATATGAGTATCCGGAAAAGCTCAGGAAAATGGGAATCCAGTGCAAGCAGTTCGCGCCGATTAAACCGGTTATGTCCACCAGTCAGAATAACCGGGATCACAGAAAGATCTGTGTGATCGATGGAAAAGTTGCGTTTACCGGTGGGGTCAATCTGGCTGATGAATATATCAATCAGAAGCTGCGGTTTGGTCATTGGAAAGATACCGCGATTATGCTGAAAGGAGATGCGGTACAAAGCTTCACCATGATGTTCCTGCAGATGTGGAATCTCTGGGAACGCCGCCCGGAGGATTATAAAAAATATCTGACGGTCAAGAAAAGCGGATTCCGGAGAGAGACCGGTTATATGATTCCATACGGGGACAGTCCGTTTGATCATGAGAATGTGGGAGAAGAGGTTTATTTTCACATATTGAATCATGCGAAGAAATATGTCCATATTATGACACCGTATCTGATTCTTGACAGTGAGATGATCACGGCTCTTACACGAGCTGCCAAATGCGGGATCGAAGTGATCATCATCATGCCGGGGATTCCGGATAAGCCGTATGCGTTTTATCTGGCCAAGACATATTATGCTGAGCTTTTGGAAAAAGGAGTTCAGATTTATGAATATACACCGGGATTTGTACATGCAAAGGTATTTACTTCGGATGACGATACGGCTACAGTAGGAACCATCAATCTGGATTACCGCAGCCTGTACCTGCATTTTGAATGTGGTGTCTTTATTTATCATAATCCGGTGGTTTATGATATTGAAAAGGATTTCCAGGAGACGCTGAAGAAATGCCATAAAGTTACGCTTACGGAAGTCAGAAACCGAAGCCTTTTTACGAAACTGTATGGGCAGATCCTCCGTCTGGTTGCCCCTCTTATGTAGGAGTAAACCGGCAGATTTCGTGTCTGATCGGCTTAGGATTTGCGAAAAAACCAGGAAAAAACAGTTTTCAAAAAATAAGAATGTACATATGAGAAAAAATGTTGTATAATTTTTAAAGGTGTTTCTTATAGTACAAAAGTTACATGGGATACATATATGAATATAAGCAGGAGGATATATCATGGTTAAAGCAGTAGTAGGTGCGAACTGGGGAGACGAAGGCAAGGGCAAGATTACAGACATGCTTGCAGAAAAGGCTGATATCATTATCCGTTTCCAGGGCGGTGCGAATGCAGGACATACAATTATCAACGATTATGGTAAATTTGCTCTTCACACACTGCCGTCGGGCGTGTTCTATGGACATACTACAAGTATTATCGGAAATGGTGTTGCAGTCGATATTCCGGTGTTGTTCAATGAGATTCAGTCCATCATCGACAGAGGAGTGCCGATGCCGAAGATTTTGGTTTCTGACAGAGCACAGATGGTAATGTCATACCATAAAAATTTTGATGCATATGAAGAGGAGAGACTGGGAGGAAAGTCATTTGGCTCTACAAAGTCAGGAATTGCTCCGTTCTATTCTGACAAGTATGCAAAGATCGGTTTCCAGATCAGCGAACTTTTTGATGATGATCTGCTGAAAGAAAAGGTTGTTCGGGTGGCGGAGCAGAAGAACGTGCTGCTTGAGCATCTGTATCACAAACCATTAATCGATCCTGAGGAATTATATAAAGAATTAGTAAGCTACAGAGAGATGGTAGAACCTTATGTATGTAATGTTTCCGCTTATCTTGATCAGGCGATCAAAGAGGGCAAAGAGATCCTGCTGGAGGGACAGCTTGGAACATTGAAGGATCCGGATCATGGCATTTATCCGATGGTTACTTCTTCTTCCACACTTGCGGCTTATGGTGCGATCGGCGCAGGTATTCCGCCATATGAGATCAAGCAGATCGTAACAGTATGTAAGGCATACTCCAGCGCGGTCGGAGCAGGTGCATTTGTAAGCGAGATCTTCGGAGAAGAGGCAGATGAACTGAGAAGACGCGGCGGAGACGGCGGCGAATTCGGTGCAACGACAGGACGTCCGAGACGTATGGGATGGTTTGACTGTGTGGCTTCCAAATACGGATGCCGTCTGCAGGGAACAACAGACGTTGCATTTACGGTAGTTGACGTTCTGGGATATCTGGATGAGATCCCGGTATGTGTAGGATATGAGATCGACGGCGAAGTGACGACGGAATTCCCGACCACACATCTGCTTGAAAAAGCAAAACCGGTTCTTAAGACTCTTCCGGGATGGAAATGTGATATCCGTGGAATCAAGAAGTATGAAGATCTGCCGGAGAACTGCAGAAATTATATTGAATTTATCGAGAAAGAGATTGGATACCCGATTACCATGGTTTCAAACGGACCGGGAAGACATGATATTATTTTCAGATAATGGATGAATAGAATAAATGAAAAAAGAGGACATGGCATATCAGTATGCTGTGTCCTCTTTCGTTGTGTGCAACTGCCTTAAAATCCGCAGAATTGCGGCAGTGTTTTAAAGCAGATAGAGTCCGTTCTCCGATGCATGCTGTACGATCTCGTCCGGCCATACGGAGGACTGTACTTCTCCGATGTGCGCTTTCCTGAGATAGAACATACAGATACGAGACTGCCCGATTCCGCCGCCGACTGTATAGGGAAGTTCTCCGGCCAGAAGAGATTTCTGGAAGTCCAGTCCCGCGCGCTCTTCGCATCCGGCAGCTTTGAGCTGACGTTTCAATGCTTCTTCATCGACACGGATTCCCATGGAAGAGAGTTCCAGTGCAATGTCCAGAACTGGATAGTATACAATAATGTCCCCGTTCAGTTCCCAGTCATCATAGTCCGGAGCACGTCCGTCATGTTTCGTTCCGGAAGCAAGCGTTTTACCGATCTGTTTGATAAAAATGGCTCCTTTGGCTTTGGCAAAACGGTATTCGCGTTCCTTTGGTGTCTTATCCGGATACATGGTTTCCAGTTCCTGAGAAGTAATAAATGTGATCTCATCCGGCAGATAAGCCTCTATGTAATTATAGCGGCGTGCCATAAACTGTTCTGTTTCTTTTAATGCGCTGTAGACTTTATTTACGGTATACTCCAGCGTTTCCATATTCCGTTCTTCTTTTGAGATTACTTTCTCCCAATCCCACTGGTCTACATAGATCGAATGGATATTGTCCGTTTCTTCATCCCGGCGGATTGCACTCATATCCGTATAAAGTCCCTCCCCTGAGTGGAATCCGTAGCGCTTCAGCGCGTAACGTTTCCATTTTGCAAGAGAATGGACGATTTCGACCTCTTTGTCATTCTGTTCCTTCACACCGAAAGAGACCGGACGTTCTATACCATTCAGGTTATCATTCAGACCGGATTCCGGGCGTACAAAAAGCGGAGCAGATACACGGGTCAGGTGCAGAGACTTGGCAAGTGAACGCTCAAAATGGTCTTTGACCTCTTTGATAGCAACCTCAGTCTCACGAATCGTAAGCGGAGAATGGTAATTCTCCGGTATTATCAAGTGTTCCATGTTCATCTTCCTTTCCTACTCATTAGTACAAGTGTAGTAGAAAGAGGTGTTGATTGTCAATCCATTTTTTTGGCAGAAAAATATTTAGTCAGAAAATATGTGCTTCCGGTCATAAATGGCTGTCCGGTCTCATATAATAAAAAGGTCGGGGAAGGAGGGGACTTATGATTCAGAAAGAGAAAATGAGAAATGAACAGGAAACGATCTCGATCGAAGAATATTTGAACAGACGCAGAAAGTTGCGTGAAAAAGAGAGAAGGAACAGAAAAGAGCAGACATACGAAAAAGAAAGCTCTCCCTGGATGCTGGCAGAGCTTTCCATGACGTAAGCTATTCGGCTTTGTTTTCATCGTTCGAATCATCCGAATCATCTTTGCGAAGCAGCCTGTAGAACAATGTATAGGCATAGAGAAGAACCGGAACGAGGATCGTACAGGCAATGGAAGCTTTAAAGAGCCCATGTGTCTGTGAATGATCCGTGAGTGCAAAAATCAATGTACTTGCATACAAAAGAATCAGTAAAACAGCACCGATCAGTGCGAGAATCCGTTTTGTTTTTTTCATTTAAATCACCTGTTTTCATCTTTTCTATCTATTATAATAACAAAATTGCATTTCCACAAGAAAATGTTTTGCAAACGGATAAGAAATGCTGTATGATATATGGAGTGAAAAGAACAAAAAGGAGAATTTACAAATATGAGTACTTTATTAGAACAGTGGAGAGATACCGCATATTCAAAAGAAATGGATCAGAATTCCCTGCAGAAGTTCTGGGGAACCTATTTTCAGGTTGAAAAGGAAATCTATGAAAAGCTTCTTACCAATCCGGATGAAGAGGTTAAGGGAACGGTGAAAGAACTTGCAGAAAAATATGGTGTAGAAGTATTTACCATGACCGGATTCCTGGATGGTATCAACGACAGCCTGAAAGAACCAAATCCGATCGAGACCATGGATGAAGATACCGTTGTGAGCCTTGCGTTTGACAAAGAACTGCTTTACAAAAATATGGTAGACGCAAAAGCGGACTGGCTTTATGAACTCCCGCAGTGGGAAAATATTTTCACGGAAGAAAAGAGAAAAGAACTGTATAAAGAACAGAAGAATTCCCGTACTGTACACGTAGAAAAGAAAGTTTATCCGAACGACCCATGTCCGTGCGGAAGCGGAAAGAAATATAAAAAATGTTGTGGGAAGAATAAATAGATTTCATAATTGACAAATACTTTCCACATGTCTATAATAATAGCAAATGTGTTGATGAGAAGAGTAGAACGCGGAAGAATCACAGAGAGAAAAGCCATGGCTGGAAGCTTTTTATTGCAGAAGCGTTTGAAGACCATCTCGGAGCGGCTGTGAGGAGCAGCACGGCAGGATACCGTTATCATCCGAATGAAGTGGCTTTGGCATGACGCCGGAGCAAGCGGGGTGGAACCGCGAGTAATGATGTTGACTCGTCCCTTGCAGTAGATGTTTATGCTGCAGGGGATTTTTTGTTGCCATGCATATATGAGCGGAAGGAGTGAGAAGTAGATGGAAGCATACAGACACAAAGTGCAGTATTACGAGACGGATCAGATGAAGATCGTACACCACTCCAATTACATCCGTTGGTTTGAAGAGGCGAGAATCGATTATCTGGAACAGCTTGGAATGCCTTATGAAGAGATGGAAGCCCGGGAGATCATAAGCCCGGTGCTGGCAGTCGAGGCGGAGTATCTGCGGATGGTACATTTTGGAGATACGGTCACGATTTATCCGAAAGTGAAAGAGTATAACGGGATCAAGCTTACAATCAGTTACGATGTAATGGATGAGAAAACACAGATGGTTCATTGCCGGGGACTGACAAGGCATTGTTTCCTGAATCTTAAGGGGAGGCCGATCTCGCTCAAACGGGAATACCCGGATTATCATGAAAAATTTATAGAAGCACTGGAAAACGACCAGGATTGACAAAGGAAGTTTCAAGTTAAAAGAAACATAGAAAGAGAGGAAAAAATATGAAAATCACATTGAAAGACGGATCTGTTAAAGAGTATGCCCAAAGCAAATCCGTAATTGAAATTGCGGAAGACATCAGCGAAGGACTGGCGAGAGCAGCAACAGCCGGGAAAGTAAACGGTGAGGTGGTTGACCTCAGAACGGTGGTCAGTGAAGACTGTACACTGAGTATCCTGACATTTAATGACGAAGAAGGAAAGGGCGCGTTCCGTCATACGGCTTCTCATATTATGGCACAGGCTATCAAGAGACTTTACCCGGATACAAAGCTTGCAATCGGACCTTCCGTTGCAGACGGTTTCTATTATGACATTGACCGCGAGACACCGCTTGTGGCAGAAGATCTGGAAAAAATCGAAGCAGAGATGAAGAAAATCGTCAAAGAAGGACTTCCGCTTGAACGTTCTACCAAGCCGAGAAATGAAGCAATAGAATACTTTAAAGAAAAGGGAGAACCTTATAAAGTGGAACTGATCGAAGACCTTCCGGAAGATGCCGAAATCAGTTTCTATACTCAGGGAGAATTTACAGATCTCTGTGCGGGACCACATTTGATGAATACAAAACAGGTAAAAGCATTTAAGCTGACAAGCCTTGCGGGGGCTTACTGGCGCGGAAGCGAAAAGAATAAAATGCTTCAGAGAGTTTATGGTACAGCTTATCCGAAGAAAGCAGATTTGGATGCGTATCTGACAATGATGGAAGAGGCAAAGAAACGTGATCATAGAAAACTTGGAAAGGAACTGGGACTTTTTATGATGAAAGAAGAAGGACCGGGCTTCCCGTTCTTCCTTCCGAAGGGAATGGTTCTTAAAAACCAGCTTCTGGATTACTGGAGAGAGATCCATCACAAAGCAGGTTATGTGGAAATATCCACTCCGATCATGTTGAACCGTCAGCTGTGGGAAACGTCCGGACACTGGGATCATTATAAAGACAATATGTACACAACGGTCATTGATGAAGAAGATTTTGCAATCAAGCCGATGAACTGTCCGGGTGGAATTCTGGTTTACCAGTCTGAACCACGTTCTTATCGTGATCTGCCGCTTCGTATGGGAGAGCTTGGACTGGTTCACCGCCATGAGAAATCCGGACAGCTCCATGGTCTCATGCGTGTAAGATGTTTTACACAGGATGATGCACATATTTTCATGATGCCTGAGCAGATCCGTGATGAGATCAAGGGGGTTGCCAAACTGATCGATGAAGTGTACAGTCTGTTTGGATTTAAATATCATGTAGAACTTTCCACTCGTCCGGAGGACAGCATGGGAAGTGATGAAGACTGGGAGATGGCTACCGATGCTCTGCGCGGTGCGCTGGATGATCTTGGCCTTGACTATGTAGTAAATGAAGGGGACGGTGCATTCTACGGACCGAAGATCGACTTCCATCTGGAAGACTCAATCGGAAGAACCTGGCAGTGCGGAACGATTCAGTTAGACTTCCAGCTTCCGCTTCGTTTTGGATGTGAATATACAGGAGCTGACGGAGAAAAGCATCAGCCGATCATGATCCACCGTGTAGCGTTCGGATCCATTGAACGTTTCATCGGAATCCTGATCGAGCATTTTGCAGGTGCCTTCCCGACATGGCTTGCACCGGTTCAGGTTAAAGTGCTGCCGATTTCTGACAAATATATGGATTATGCGAACAAAGTTCTGGAAGAACTGAACAATGCAGGAATCCGTGCAGAAGTAGACACACGTGCTGAAAAGATCGGTTACAAGATCCGTGAGGCTCAGATGCAGAAGATTCCGTATATGCTTGTTGTAGGAGCGAAGGAAGAGGAAGAGGGTCTGGTATCTGTCAGAAGCCGTTTCGAAGGAGACGAGGGGCAGAAAATGCTCTCTGACTTTATTGCGGCGATCAAAATGGAGATCAAGGCAAGAACGGTAAGAGAAGTAAAAACGAAAGAATAAGAAGTCAGAATAAGGGCATAATATAATTTGATTTCTGATAAGAGAAGGAGGGTGTATTATGCCGGAATTAAAATGTACCGTGCAGACATGCATGCATAACAAGGATTTTTATTGTGATCTGAATGCGATTACTGTGGGAGGAAATTCCGCAAAAACGGCAGAAGAGACTTGCTGTGACAGCTTCGAAGAGCGCAAAAGCGGAACCTACAGTAATGTGATGGGAGAGGCGTCCCCGACCAGCCAGATCGACTGCAAGGCAACGGATTGTAAGTATAATGATGAATGTCAGTGCCATGCCGGAAAGATCAGTGTCGAAGGAAGTCAGGCCTGCCAGTGCGAAGAGACAGAATGTGCGACGTTTACCTGTAAGTAGCAGATAAACAGCTGGAAGAAAAATGAGAAGACCACCATTGGGAACGTATATCAAATTAGGTATCCGATCAACCTGAAGGTGGTCTTTTTATGCATTCAGCTATTCGGAAAAGGAATGAGACTTGTATGAAAAACTTGAATTATTAGAAAAGGATTTTGGAGATTGCCACGGAAAATCTATTGCATAGAGTAAATTTTGACGGTATAATGCTGATGTATGAGAAAAAGAAATCGTGTCTTAAAGAAGACAGATTTAAGAGAAAAGGTGAAGAATGAATGGAAAATGATGAGAAGCTGCAGGAAAGAAAAAGTGATGATCCTGCTTCTGCTCCGTATTATGTGAAAAGGCCGCAATTCGGTAAAGAAGGCCCGTCTAAACTCCGGCAGGAATTTAGCAGGGGAATGACCATGTTTCTGGTCATTATGGCATGTGTGGTCCTGTATTTTGCATTACTGCGTCTGGATTCAATCACGAACGCTGTTTCCATGGTGATTGATGTATTGAAACCGATTCTTTATGGAATGGTCATTGCGTATCTTCTGAATCCGATTGTCAAGCAGGTAGATCGTATTCTGGTTCCAAGACTGGAGAAATACATGCAAAAGAATCGAGCAAAGAAATGCTCCAGAGGAATCGGAGTGATCCTGTCACTGGTGTTTTTATTTGCTTTGATCACAGCACTCTGTAATATGTTGATACCGGAGCTGGTAAAAAGCATCCGGGACCTGATCATCACGCTGCCGGGACAGTTGAATAATGTAGTCGACTGGTTTAATCATTTGCAGGCGTCCGATACGGCAATGGGAATCCTGATGAGAAATGCTCTGGAAGAGGGAACAACAACCCTGCAGAACTGGCTGCGTACGGATCTGATGCCGCAGGTAAATACGATCATGTCAAATCTCACGGTGGGAGTGTTGAATATCCTGAATGAGGTATTGAATTTCCTGATCGGACTGATCGTGTCCGTATACCTCCTGTTCAGCAAGGAACAGTATTCTGCCCAGTGCAAGAAAATGACCTACGCTTTTTTAAAAACGAATCATGCCAATATGTTGCTGCATCTTACGAAAAAAAGTAACGAAATTTTTGGCGGTTTTATTATCGGGAAAATTATCGATTCCGCAATTATTGGTGTACTCTGTTTTATCGGTCTTTCGCTGATTAAGATGCCATATACGCTTCTTGTCAGTGTAATTGTTGGAGTGACAAATGTGATTCCTTTCTTCGGACCGTACATCGGTGCGATTCCGAGTGCATTTCTGATCCTGCTCAGCGATCCGAAAAAGGGCCTTTATTTTATTATTTTTATACTGGTACTACAGCAGATCGACGGAAATGTGATCGGTCCGAAGATACTCGGTAATTCAACAGGACTTTCCCCATTCTGGGTCGTATTTTCCATCCTGATCGGAGGGGGAATGTTCGGGTTCGTTGGTATGATCATGGGAGTGCCTACTTTTGCGGTGATTTATTATATTATTAGTATGATTACCAGCCAGAGGCTAGAGCGTAAGAATCTCCCGTTGACCACAGTTCACTACGGAGTAAAGAGTTATGTGAACGAAAAAGGAGAGTTTATCAGTGACGATATAACGATTGTGGATGAAGATGAAAAGAACAATGAATAGTAGAAAAGGGGAATTTTATTATGCCAATTCGTGTACAGAATGATCTTCCGGTAAAAGAGATACTGGAAAAAGAAAATATATTTGTGATGGATGAGTTCCGGGCGACTCATCAGGATATCCGTCCGATCAGGATCGGGCTTTTGAACCTCATGCCGCTCAAGGAAGATACAGAACTTCAGCTTCTGCGGTCGCTTTCCAATACTCCGCTGCAGGTGGATATTGTGTTTGTCACGGTGAAGAGTCATGAGTCGAAGAATACTTCGGCAAACCATTTGAACCGGTTTTACGAAACTTTTGATAAAGTGAAAAACCAGAAATTTGACGGTTTTATCATCACCGGAGCGCCGGTTGAGCAGATGCCGTTTGAAGAAGTGGATTACTGGGAAGAACTGAAGGAAATCATGGAATGGACCAAGACGAATGTGACATCTACGATCCATCTTTGCTGGGGGGCACAGGCGGCACTTTATTACCATTATGGAATTGATAAAGTACAGCTTCCGTCCAAGCTTTTCGGTGTATTTGAACATAAAGTGATGAACCGGAAAATACCGCTTGTACGTGGATTTGACGATGTGTTCCTGGCACCGCATTCCCGCCACACAGATGTTCCGATCGAAAAGATCAGGGAGGATGACCGCCTAATGATACTGGCAGAATCTGATGTTGCCGGAGCATTTCTTGTCATGGCAGAGGACGGCAGACAGATCTTCGTGATGGGACATCCGGAATATGACAGAATTACACTGGATCAGGAATATAAACGTGACAAGAGCAAGAATCTTCCGATTGAACTTCCGGTTAACTATTATCCAAATGATGACTGCGAACAGAAGCCGCTTCTTACGTGGAGGGCACACGGGAATACGTTGTATGGGAATTGGCTGAACTACTATGTCTATCAGGCAACGCCGTATGACATGATTGGGACACCGCAGTTTTAGGCTGATCGGTGGGATAAGTAAGCAATCTATATAAAAGCACCAAGGGAAGAGATAATCTTCCTGCGGTGCTTTTTTATATGGAAACAGATGTATGGTACTGGAATCTTTCATTTGCTGACAACGGGACGGCTGACAGTAAAGAAACTATTTACAGATTCTGAATCATCACATATAATGAGGGTCAAAGTAATAAGTTAGAGAATGCGGCAGGAGTGCCCGGGCATTCTTGAATCTGGGAGGAATTATATATGATGCTTGAAAAGAAAACGACAGAGTTCCTGGAAGAACTTTCTTCATCGGCACCGGTTCCGGGAGGAGGCGGCGCATCGGCGGCAGCAGGTGCTTATGCAGCAGCGCTTGGATTGATGGTAGGCAATCTGACGACCGGTAAGAAGAAATATGCCGATGTGGAAGAAGAAATATGTGAAAGCATGAAAAAGCTGGAACAGCTGCGCGATAAACTGACACGTCTGGTTGATGAGGATGCGAAGGCATTTGAGCCGCTTTCAAAGGCATATGGAATGCCAAAAGAAACGGAAGAACAGAAGAAGTTAAAAGAACAGGTGATGGAGACGGCGCTTCGCGAAGCCTGCCGGGTGCCGCTTGAGATTATGGAGGTCTCTATTGAAGTGATGGAACTTCTGCAGGGACTCGAAGAGAAAGGAAGTCGCCTTGCAGTAAGCGACGCAGGAGTCGGTATTTTGTTTGCCAAGACGTCTCTGGAAGGTGCGTCTTTGAATATATTTATCAATACCAGACTGATGAAAGACAGGCAGTATGCGGAAGAACTGAATCAACGTGCGGATGCATGGATTGCCCGTGGAAGAACACTGGAGCAGCAGGTATATCATGGCGTTCTGGAAAAAATAAGGTAAACGAGAAGGAAGGAAAAGAGAAAATGGCAATAGAAATGTTAGGGGCAGAAGTGGCAAAGGCGATGAAAGAAAGAATTATCAGCAGAGGGGACAGACTGAAGCAGGAAGGGATTATACCTTGTCTCACGATTATTCGAATCGGAGAGCGACCGGATGACCTGTCATATGAGCGGGGAGCAAAAAAAAGGATGGAGCTTACCGAAATTGAATGCCGCGTAAAAGAACTCCCGGAAGATATTTCTCAGGAGGAGTTTGAAGGGGAATTTCGCAAAGTCAACGCGGATGAAACGGTGCATGGCATTTTGCTTTTCCGTCCGCTTCCGGCGCATCTGGATGAGGAACCGGTGAGAAAAATGATCAATCCGTATAAGGATGTGGACTGTATGAGTGATGTGAATCTGGCAAAGGTATTTGCAGGAGATCAATCCGGTTTCGCGCCCTGTACGGCAGAAGCTGTCATGGAAATGCTGGAACACTACGGCATCGATGTCTGTGGAAAAAAGGTGACGGTTGTAGGCAGAAGCATGGTTGTTGGAAGACCGCTTGCCATGCTGATGCTTCAGAAAAACGCGACGGTAACGGTATGTCATACCAGAACGGCCGAGTTGGCGGAAACGTGCAGAAATGCGGATATTCTGGTGGCAGCAGCAGGGAGAGCAAAGATGATTACTTCCGATATGATTGGGGAAGGAGCAATTGTCGCAGACGTGGGAATCAATGCAGACGCAGAGGGGAAAATGTGTGGAGATGTAGATTATGAAGGAGCACTTGAAAAAGCGTCCTTCATAAGTCCGGTACCACGTGGCGTCGGAAGTGTGACGACTTCCGTACTGGCATTGCATGTCATAAAAGCAGCAGAATATCTTGCCCATCTGGAATAGAACAATGGTTAAGTCTTATCTTCAGAATCCGGCGTTGCAGGGAATTCCCGGATAAGACTTTGGATATTGTCGCGGATATAACGTTTATAATGCTCTGGAAGAGGACGTAACAGATCCAGTATTTCCAGTTCAAGCGGATCGGAAATGGATGGCTTCTCTTCCAGGTAATCACAGATCAGATACTCAAAACGGACGTTAAGTACTTTGGAAAAATTCAGCATAGAAGAAAATGATGTGGAAAGATTTCCATTTTCGATCCGGCTGATTGTCGTTGTATCAAGATTCATTTTTTCTGCTAATTCAGCCTGAGTCATACCTGCGTTTTTACGCGCTTGACGTACGCGGCTACCAAATTCTTTGCTCATAACCATTACCTCTCTAAAAAATAGTTTAGCATTGGAATATGAAAAATAAATGGCGTATAAAACAAACAATATTTACAAATATGCAAAATGACTGTTAAGATGTAAACAAAAGGAGGGAAAAAAGAATGGATTTTGAAGTATACAGGGAGGAGATCGAAGCGATAAAACTGGCAGTAAGTACCGCATCCAGACGTGGTGTGCCAAGAGAACATACCCTTACGGGCAGTATAGAACGTTTGCTTGATTATTATGCGGAAGAACCGAAAAACGAATATCTGACTGGCGCTTTGCTCAATATACAGGCATATTTGGAACTGGGGATGGAATATAGTAAATACGAAGATTTGTTTGAGCGTGTGCTGAGAAAAGGTAATCTGGATAAAAGAGAAGTGTTCCCGAAACCGTTTTATTCTGCCAGAAAAGTGAAATTAAATAAAAGCCAGGTGAGAGGGATGATCCGGAAATGGTCTACTTCTTCTAAAAATACCATGCCTATCCCCGAGGTGGTTGAGGACATTATCACGAAAGTCAAGAACCGGGAAAAGGGTGTGTATTATTATCATAATCATGTGACGGGATCCGGTATGGAAGATGATATATACGAATTGGTCATCCAGGGGGAAGAATGCTATTTTCATGATATTAAATGGGGAAGATACTATGTCTTTAAGGAATAAAAGCGTTGTTAATTCTTCAATAATTTTGTATAATTAAATATCTTTATACGTTAGCAGGAGGAGAGAACATGCTTGATGTAATTAACACAGTCGTGAAAGCAGTCAACAAGGTTGTCTGGGGATGGCCTATGATTGTATTGCTGTTTGGAACCCATATTTTTATGACCGTACGAACCGGAGGAATTCAGAGATATATATTCAGGGGGATTCGTCTGTCTGTTGCGAAGGATCCGGATGGAGAAGGGGAGGTCAGCCAGTTCGGAGCGTTGACTACGGCGCTTGCATCAACCATCGGAACAGGTAATATTATCGGGGTAGGAACTGCAGTGGCGCTCGGAGGGCCGGGAGCGGTATTATGGTGCTGGCTTACCGGGGTATTTGGAATTGCCACGAAATACAGTGAAGCACTGATCGCCGTGAAATACCGCGTAAAGACTGAGGATGGGAGAATGCAAGGAGGGGCAATGTATGCCCTGGAATATGGATTGAAGAACAAAAAACTAGGAAAAGCTCTTGGATTGATGTTTGCTTTTTTTGCGGCATTTGCATCATTTGGAATCGGTTGTGCCACACAGGTCAATGCAATTGCTACTGTATGTAAAGAAAATCTGGGGATTCAGCCCTGGATCATTGGGATTGTTGTGGCGTTTTGTACTGCGATCGTGATTTTCGGGGGAATTAAAACAATTGCAAATGTATGCGAGAAGCTGGTGCCGTTTATGGCGTTGTTTTATGTTGTGGGATGCGTCATTATTCTTGGAATGAATTATGATTATATTATTCCGGCACTTGTGACGATCGTGAAGATGGCTTTTACTCCCGGAGCGGTGGCCGGAGGTCTTGTGGGAAGAGGAATCATGCTTGCCATGAGATATGGAATTGCGCGTGGACTGTTTTCAAATGAATCCGGTATGGGATCTGCACCGATCGCGGCAGCGGCCGCGCAGACACGAAATCCGGTGCGACAGGCTCTGGTTTCGGCAACAGGTACTTTCTGGGATACGGTTGTGGTATGTATGCTTACCGGGCTGGTACTGGTATCAACGATTATGAAGAATCCGGCGATCAATGCGAATGAGGTGAGTGACGGAGGTGTGCTTACTTCTATGGCGTTCAGCCAGATCCCGGTTATCGGTCCGATTATTCTGGTTGTGGGGATTATTTCATTTGCATATTCAACAGTACTTGGATGGGCATATTATGGGGAGCGTTGTGTGGAATATTTCGGCGGGAAGCGCGCGCTGGTTCCTTATCGTATTCTCTACATCATTGTAGCGGCAATCGCTCCAGTGGCTGCACTGGATCTGGTATGGCTGATTGCGGACACGTTAAATGCATTTATGGCGATTCCGAACTTGATCGCTGTTCTTGCCCTTTCTTCAGTCATCGTGGCAGAGACCCGAAAGTATATTAACAATATTGATGCAAGAGACACAACGCCGGTTCCAGTCGTAAAAAAATACTGTTGACAAATGAAAAAGAATGTATTAGGATATTTTCTATAGAATAGAAACCGTTGAGAAAGAGTAGTAGATTATCAAAGCAAGATCACAGAGAGCGGCAGGGGGTGTGATTGCCGTATGGAGCTGATAGTTGAATGGACTTTTGAGGGCAGCCTGAAATCTTTGGAGAGTATGGTATGTCGGGAACCCGACCCGTTATCAATGTGGAGTGTATGTTAGTACATGGAAGAGGACAGTCAGACTGTTGAAGTTGAGTGGTACCGCGTTAATATGAATTTATTACCGCCTCAATCCGGATAGGGTTGGGGCGCTTTTTATTATCGTGGCAGACATGAAAGTCGTACTTCTTACTAACGAAAGCAGAATTCCGGGCATATGGAATGAAGCAAGAAGGTCAATCATTATGAAAAGAGAAGGAGACAAAAATTATGAAAAAGAGAACAGTAGCAGTAATTTTGAGCATGGCAATGGCAGTTACAATGGTGGCAGGATGTGGCGCTAAGAAAGAAAGCAGTGGCGAGAAGAGTTATACAATCGGTATTTCACAGTTCGCCGAACACGGATCTCTGGATAATTGCCGTGAAGGATTTATTGAGGGACTAAAAGAAGAGGGGATTGAAGAAGGCAAGAACCTGACGATTGAATATAAGAATGCGGCAGCGGATATGGGAACGGCTTCCCAGATCGCGAGCAGTTTTGTTTCTGACAAGGTGGATATGATCTGTGGCATTGCGACACCAAGTGCGCAGAGCGCATACAATGCAGCAATGGATTCCGACATTCCGGTTATCTTTACAGCAGTAACGGACCCGGTTGCAGCAGAGCTTGCGGATGCAGACGGTAAACCGGTCGGTGAAGTGACAGGAACAAGCGATAAGCTGCCGGTTGAAGAGCAGCTTCGAATGATCCGAGAGGTTCTCCCGGATGCAAAGACGATCGGTATCATTTATACAACCAGTGAAGCAAACAGTGTTTCGGCGATTGAAGAATACAAAGAAAAAGTCGGTGATTATGGTTTTGAACTGGTAGAAAAGGGAATCACGAATACATCAGAAATCGCACTGGCAGCAGATGATCTTCTGACAAAAGTAGATTGCATTTCCAATCTGACAGACAATACCGTTGTAAATTCGCTTGCAACTATTCTGGATAAAGCAAACGCAGCGAAGGTTCCGGTATTCGGAAGTGAAATCGAGCAGGTTAAGATCGGTTGTCTTGCAGCAGAAGGTCTGGATTATGTAGCGCTTGGAAAGCAGACTGGTAAGATGGCAGCTAAAGTGCTGAAAGGTGAGGCGGCAGCTTCTGAGATTAACTTTGAGACCATCACGGAGGCAGGACTTTATCTGAATACAAAGGTTGCTGCAGATCTTGGAATTACACTTTCCGATGATCTGGTTTCCGGTGCAGTGGAAGTTTATGACAGTATTGCTGAGTAATATATTAGTATCAAGTAAAACGTTTATTGGATTAGAATTATACGATTTTGAAGAAAAGCGGGGTTTAATGGCATGAGTTTTGCAGTGTCTATTCTGGAGCAGGGGCTGATCTACGGTATCCTTTCTCTGGGAATCTATATCACATATAAAATACTGGATTTTCCGGATTTGACCGTAGATGGAAGTTTTCCTCTCGGAGCGGCGGTGACAGCACTTTTGATTACGAGAGGTGTGAATCCGTACCTGACACTTGTTGCGGCATTTCTGGTTGGAGTGATCGCGGGAATCTGTACGGGACTGATTCATGTGAAATGTAAAGTGCGGGATCTGTTGTCCGGCATTATTATGATGACAGCACTCTGGAGCATCAATCTGAGAGTTGCCGGAACTGCAAATGTGCCGTTATTTTCGCAGAAAACAATTTTTAAAAATGATGTAATTGATAAAGTGGTTCCGGAAGCATTATCAAAATACAGTACTCTGATCATGATTTTGATCATTGCAATATTCTGCAAAATTCTTTTGGATCTTTATATGAAAACTCAGTCAGGTTATCTGCTCCGTGCCGTCGGTGACAACGATAAGCTGGTGACTTCTCTGGCGAAAGATCAGGGAAATGTTAAAATCCTCGGCCTTGCGATTGCAAATGGACTTGTAGCGCTGGCGGGATGTGTGTTTTGTCAGGAGGAGAGAGTGTTCGAAATTTCCAGTGGTACCGGTGCTATGGTCATCGGACTTGCAAGTGTTATTATTGGTACGAGCATTTTCAAGAATCTGACATTTATGAAGACGACAACGGCAGTACTTGTAGGCTCTGTGATCTACAAGGCATGTGTGGCAATTGCGCTGAGAAGCTTTGAACCGCAGGATATGAAACTGATTACGGCAGTATTGTTCCTTGTGATTCTGGTGTTGAGTATGGAGAGAAAGAAGAAGGTGAAGAAGAATGCTGGAGCTTAGAGATATTCATAAGTATTATAATCCGGGAACCGTCAATGAAATGTGTCTTTTTCAGGATTTTAACCTGACGATTCGCGATGGAGAATTTGTTTCGGTGGTAGGAAGCAACGGCTCAGGCAAAACTTCTATGCTGAATATTATCTGCGGAAGTATTCCGGTGGAAGCGGGAAGCATTCTGATCGACGGAAAGGATATTACCAGGGAAAAGGAATATAAAAGAAACCGGAAGATTGGAAGGGTTTATCAGAATCCGGCGATGGGAACCTGCCCGTCCATGACGATTCTTGAAAATATGTCACTGGCGGATAATAAAGGAAAGTTCTTTGGACTGGGAAGAGGAACGAATAAAGCCAGAATCGAGTATTATCGGGAATCTCTGGCGCAGCTTGGCCTTGGACTTGAGGATAAGATGGATGTGAAAGTGGGATCTCTTTCTGGAGGCCAGAGGCAGGCGATGGCACTTTTGATGTCTACCATGACGCCGATCGAATTCCTGATTCTGGATGAGCATACGGCAGCGCTGGATCCGAAGACGGCGGAACTGATCATGGAACTGACGGATAAGATCGTGAAGGAGAAGAAACTGACTACAATTATGGTGACGCATAATCTCAGATATGCGGTGGAGTATGGAAACCGGCTTATTATGATGCACCAGGGTGAGTGCGTGATTGATAAGAGCGGGGAAGAGAAGGCGAAGATGCCGGTGGATGAGATATTGAAGATGTTTAATGAAATAAGTATTGAGTGTGGGAATTAGGGACGCCCGCGCAGATGCTCGGTAGGGATTACTCCGAGGCTGCGCTGCGGTGGAACTAGTGCACAAAACTGTAAGGGTCCGAGATGGTTGACCAATGGGTCGCCCACCTCGGGCCCTAACATTTTTGGCACGGATTTCCACCGCGCTTCGCTTAACCTCCGTAATCCCTACCGAACATCTGCGCGGGCTGGTACTTCCCAAGGACTCTACGTACGGTTGTTTGGGGGACGCGCGTGCGGGGCGAGGGCCCCTGGCGCTGGTGGGATGAGGAAGGGGAGGTTGAGGGAGAGTTTGTTGGGGCGAGGGCACCGGGCGCTTTGGATGTATTTGCTTTGTGATGAGGCGAAGAAGAAAGGGCTGGATTCGAAGGAGTATGCGCCGGATGCGATCCGCAGATGTGGTCTTTATCAGGGGGGCAAATCTGCGAAAGAAGGCAGGCGGCAGGGATTAGCTGAAGGGGCTGAAGAAAACGTTGTTTTCGAAGTTTGCACAGTGGGTTTTTGAGATGGATATCAAGCAGTGTACGGATGATCATCTGGATATTGATTTTCATTATTGTCCGCTGGTGAAAGCGTGGCAGAAGCAGGGATGTACGGATGAGGAAATCCGGGTGCTCTGTGATCATGCGATGTGTGGTGACAGGGGAATTGCGGAGAGTTTCGGATGCGAGCTGGATCTGCCCGCGACGATTGCGAATGGGGATGAGGTGTGTAAGATCCGGTTCGTGAGGAGAAAGAAATAGAAGGAAGTCTCATGGTTGCCTGGCACACAGTTGCTCTACGCTTCGTAGGTTGCTGTTTTTTTAAATGGAAGATACAATAAAGCTATGAAAAAACAGCAAAGAGAGGTAAATGTAAATGGGATATGTAATCGGAAAAACAAGAAAAGAACTGAGAGAAAAGAAAAAACTTACGCAGAAGGAGTATGTCCGGTCTGTGGAAATATTATTGCATCCGCAGGATTCGGGTCATTCACCTGCTGTGGAATCGTGCTACCTGAACAGGAGGCCGAGCAGCCGGAATAGGATCATCAGATTATGGTCGAAACTGTGGATAATTTAAAGGATAGGGGGATTTAGAAAAAGCAGATGTTTCGTGTTCATACGTGGAATGTCTGTTTTTTTCATGTTACTTTTCACACAGTAGCCAGCATTTACTGCGGGCTACGTGCCAAGAGCGTACATTAACTTTTTCATGTTTATATTTGGAGCAGTAAATACAAGAACATTGACTTAATCCGGGAGAAATGGTAAAATAGAAAAGCAAAATAAAGCACATAATATTGTTTTAAAATAATACAACAAACACAATATATAGTAGAAAGGAGACGATTTATGGATCTGAAGGATGTCAGAGTGATCAAGAAGGACGGAACGAAAGAAGAATTTAATGTACAGAAAGTCGTTGTGGCTGTCAATAAATCTGCCTATCGTGCCCTGATTCAGTTTACGGAGGAAGACATTCAGTTCATCTGCCGGTTTGTGGAAGAGAAGGTCCTTGAGCTGGGAGTGAAGGAGATTCAGATTGCCCAGATGCACAATGTGGTGGAAGGCGCTCTGGAGAAAGTGAATCCGATCGTGGCAAAGAGTTACCGGGATTACCGGAATTATAAGCAGGATTTTGTGCACATGCTGGATGAGGTTTACCGGAAGAGCCAGTCGATCATGTACATCGGGGATAAGGAGAACAGTAATACGGACAGTGCGCTGGTGTCTACGAAGAGAAGTCTGATTTTCAATGAATTGAACAAAGAGCTTTATAAGAAATTTTTCCTGACTGTGGAGGAGCTTCAGGCGATCCGGGAAGGGTATATTTATATTCACGATATGTCAGCGCGCAGGGATACGATGAACTGCTGCCTGTTTGATGTGAAAAATGTTCTGACCGGAGGGTTCGAGATGGGAAATCTGTGGTATAATGAACCCAAGACACTGGACACAGCCTTTGATGTGATCGGAGATATTGTGCTGAGCGCTGCAAGCCAGCAGTACGGAGGATTTACGGTGCCGAGTGTGGATGAGATCCTGGAGCCATATGCCGAGAAGTCACATAAATTACATCTTGAAAAATATCGTTCACTGGGGCTTCCGGAAGAGGCCGCACAGGAAGTAGCGTGGAAGGATCTTGAAAAAGAGATGGAGCAGGGCTTCCAGGGATGGGAATATAAATTCAACTCTGTTTCATCAAGCCGCGGGGACTATCCGTTCATCACCGTGACGAGTGGAACGAATATCAGTAAATATGGAAAGCTGATTACGAAAACTATGCTGGAGGTTCGCAAGAACGGTCAGGGTAAGGCCGGACATAAAAAGCCGGTATTATTCCCGAAACTTGTATTTCTGTATGATGAGAAGCTTCATGGACCGGGAGCTCCGGCGGAGGATCTGTTTGAAGCCGGGATTGAATGTTCGAGAAAAACGATGTATCCTGATTGGCTGAGCCTTACCGGAAAAGGGTATGTTCCAAGGTAACTATTCAGAACCACCCTTATTCAAAGATGAAATCAGGGTGGCCTGAGATCGCATTTTTGATTGCTTCGTAAGCATTGTATCCCTGCTTATGTGCCGTACCAACGTAG
>NZ_JBQHUC010000008.1:0-111751 GCF_052065395.1 Bariatricus sp. HCP28S3_F11
CTCATGCACGGTTTGAGGTGGCAGGCGATGGAAACGGAAACTACCGCGCCATCGCTTGACCCTACCCGAACATGCCCAGGTAGTGGGAAATGTATAGCCGAACAGCAAGGGTGTCCATCGTGAGGTGGAATCTGAAGGAAGCTGCAGGCAAATCTCTGGTCCGACGAACAGAAATCACATATAAGGCTAGGCTACGAGAGATAAGTTGGCTTAATTCAACAAAGTCTAATAACTACCACTTTTGTAGTAGCAGAGTAAATGTGGCGGATATATGGAGAGAAAGAGCGTGCACCTTAAGCGTGGAGGTCTCACAGAGGTTCCATTAGCCTAGTAACAACGAACTGTGAGAAGTCAGCCGAGCCTATAGTAGTGAAGAAGTTTCTGTAATGGAAATGGAGCAAAGGGGCGAACAATCAATAAGTTTGAGTATGTCGCGTATTGCAGAGATGACAACATCTGCCGTAACCAATCGGGTAAAAGGTGGTCAAATCAAGCGAGACGGAAAGGAATGAACTGTTTCTTTGTATCCTTGGAGCGATCGCACAGGATGAAAGCAGAGCCATCAGCGACCGGATCCGTCGGTACTGTATCAAAGTTATTATTTTTCGAATGAACATGAACTCATCATAGAGAGGGAACTATGGGAGCGGGGCAAGATCATGGATGAAGATGTTAAAGTGAAGCGGATAAATCGTTAAGAACATGTGCTGTTTCTTGAATAAAATGGTCTGTTATGATAAGATGGAAACAAATTTATCGGTGGAATGATTGATGAGAATGAAAACGGAAGGAGAAGCTATGAACAACAAATGTTTTAAATATCTCCCGGATGGATCACAGTCCTACCTTTCGCTGAATGATTATATTGTAAGTTTTGATCGTGATTATAATAAGAGTGATTTGCCATCGCTCCGGGCATTGGATGGTATTAAAGGAAGTGATATCTATGCCTATCGTCATCTGGCTGACGAAGTGAGCAGCGAATTTCCTGCTTTTCATGATGTGGAAGATCATAATATTGCAAGTTTTCTGAATGAACAGCTCGTAGAATCCGATGAGAACCGGAAGAAAGCGGAAAGAATTTTGGATCGTCTCAGCCTGGGTCTCGCTTGCATGATCTTTTCCTTAAAAGAAGGAACAGAAGGCCGAAAGAAGAATGAACTTACGGAAGCTGACTGGCGCTTCTGGGAATCTTGTACGCATGTCTTTTTTGTCGGGAGAGTTGCCGCAGGAGAAACCGGAGCATTTCTGGAGCATAAAGTCATGGAATATCTGAAATATTTATCTGAATTTCAGAAAACAAAATGGCAGTTTCCGACGATACGTTTTTGTTGCAATGAGACAGTCAAGACGATTTCTCTGATGGGATGTGCGAAGGCGCAGGGGATTACCGGAGAGACGGTGTATGTCTTTGATTTTGGAAATACAGCGATCAAGCGCGGCAGAGCGATCCGTAAGGGAGAGGATTATGAACTGGCAGAACTCTCGAACCGGCTGCATGAGGATTTCAGCAGTATGCCGGATACGATCGGAACTGCCGAATGTATTCATAAAGTAATCGTAGATACGGTCTGCGATACAATGAAAGCATTCGGGGAGGATTCCGAAAGCTGCGAGGTCAGTATCTGCATGGCTAATAATCTTCTTGATGGGAAGATTGCAGACAGAGGGTACTACAAAAGTCTCAGACTTCTGGCGGAATTTTACGGGGAATATCTGGAAAATGAACTTTCTGAAATTTGCGAAAGACAAGTGACGGTCTTCATTACAAATGATGCCCAGGCAGTCGCAAATCTGTTCGGAACGTATTCGCCGAATGCGGCAGTAGTCACGCTGGGGACCAGAATGGGGATTGCGTATCCATAAAAACGGTCATGAGACCCGGATATCCTTTCACAATTCTATTGATTTTTAGAACAATGTTTAGTATTATAGTTTTTAGTTGTAAAGCATATCAAGATCGGGCTTTGTACCGGTCCAGATATGTCAGGAGGTAACAGTATGAAGGAAATGACAAAGATCGCAGTGGATGCGATGGGTGGAGATAACGCACCGAAGGATATCATAAAAGGTGCAGTCGAAGCTGTGCAGAAGCGCGACGATATTCAGGTAATTCTGACAGGAAAAGAAGAAGTCATAGCAGACGAACTTGCCGGATATACTTACAACAAAGAACAGATCACCATTGTGAACACGACAGAGGTGATTGAAACCGCGGAACCGCCGGTCATGGCGATCCGAAGGAAGAAAGACTCATCCATAGTGGTCGGGCTGAAACTTGTGAAGGAGAAGAAAGCAGACGCGTTTGTTTCGGCAGGAAGCTCCGGAGCAGTGCTGGCCGGAGGGCAGCTTCTGGTAGGACGCATCAAGGGAGTCGAAAGGCCGCCCCTTGCACCGCTGATTCCAACGGAGAAGGGATTTGCTCTTCTGATCGACTGTGGAGCGAATGTGGATGCAAGACCATCGCATCTGGTACAGTTCGCAAAAATGGGTTCCATTTACATGAAACACGTGATGGGTGTCAAGAATCCAAAGGTTGGAATCGTGAATATCGGTGCGGAAGAAGAAAAAGGGAATGCGTTGGTGAAGGAGACATTTCCGCTTTTGAAAGAATGCAGGGATATCAATTTCACGGGAAGTATTGAAGCGAGAGAGATTCCGCATGGTCAGGCCGATGTGATCGTCTGTGAAGCGTTCGTCGGCAATGTTATTCTGAAACTGTACGAAGGAGTCGGTTCTGTTCTGATCAGTAAGATGAAGAAAGGAATGATGACGAGCCTCCGCAGCAAAATTGGCGCACTTCTGGTGAAGCCGGCGCTGAAATCCACGATGAAGGATTTTGATGCCAGTGAATATGGAGGCGCTCCGCTGCTTGGTCTTAACGGACTGGTTGTGAAGACGCATGGAAGTTCCACTTCTAAAGAAGTCTGCAATTCTATTTTACAGTGCGTGACATTTAAGGAACAGCGTATCAATGAAAAAATCAAAGAATGTATTCAGGCTGGTGAAGAACCGGTTAATATGTAAGGAAAGAAAGGGCAACAGTTATGGAATTTGAGAAATTAAAAGAAATTATCGCCGATGTATTAGGATGCAACCCGGATACAATTACTCCGGACACAACATTTGTGGACGATCTGGGAGCAGATTCCTTGGATATTTTCCAGATTATTATGGGAATTGAAGATACTTTTGATATTGAAATTGATAACGAAGATGCGGAGAAGATTGCAACTGTCGGTGACGCAGTTGAGCAGATTAAGAACGCAATTAATTAGGCATAATAAAGGAAAAGCCCGTAATAGGGCTTTTTCTTTTAGAAGAGGATAATATGAGCAGAAATTTAAAAGAATTGGAGAAAAAAATCAGTTACAGTTTTTCGGATGAAGGTCTTCTGAAACATGCGATGACGCACAGCTCTTATGTGAACGAAAAACGCCTGAAAAAGACAGACTGCAATGAAAGGCTGGAATTCCTGGGGGATGCAGTACTGGAACTGGTCTCAAGTGAATATTTATTTTTCGAAAATCCAAAGATGCCGGAAGGGGAGCTGACGAAGCTTCGTGCCAGTATGGTATGTGAAAAGGCGCTTGCTTTCTGTGCGCGTGATCTGGATCTGGGAGATTTCCTTCTGTTGGGAAAGGGAGAAGATGCAACCGGGGGAAGGAAGAGGGATTCAATCACTTCGGATGCGCTGGAGGCCTTGATCGGCGCTATATATCTGGATGGTGGTTTTGCTAATGCAAAAGAGTTCATTTTGAACCATGTGTTAAATGATCTGGAAGGAAAAAGACTCTTTTATGATAGCAAGACTATCTTGCAGGAACTTGTCCAGGGAAATTCAGAGAAGGGAATCTGTTACGAGCTTGTCGGTGAAGTGGGACCGGATCACAATAAATCCTTCCAGATGGAGGTCCGGATCGGGGATACGACTTACGGACAGGGAATCGGCCGCACCAAGAAGGCTGCGGAACAGGAGGCTGCTTATCAGGCGATTTTGAAACTGAAAAACAGAAAGGCTTAGCAGGTGAAGCATGTATTTAAAAAGTATAGAGATACAGGGATTCAAATCGTTTGCGAATAAGATTGTATTTGAGTTTCATAACGGTATTACTGGAATCGTGGGTCCAAACGGGAGCGGAAAGAGCAATGTATCGGATGCCGTTCGTTGGGTTCTTGGAGAACAAAGAGTTAAGCAGCTTCGCGGAGGAAGTATGCAGGACGTTATTTTTTCGGGGACAGAGAACAGGAAACCGCTCAGCTATGCGTCGGTTGCCATTACACTGGATAATTCGGATCATAAACTGCCGGTGGACTTTGAAGAGGTCAAGGTTACGAGAAAACTGTATCGTTCAGGGGAAAGCGAGTATCTGATCAATGGAAGCGCCTGCCGTCTTAAGGATATTAATGAGATGTTCTACGATACGGGTATCGGTAAAGAAGGATATTCGATCATCGGGCAGGGACAGATTGATAAGATTCTGAACGGTAAACCGGAAGAACGAAGAGAACTCTTTGATGAAGCGGCTGGTATCGTAAAGTTTAAACGACGGAAAAATATGTCTCTGAAAAAGCTGGAAGAAGAGCAGCAGAATCTGGTTCGTGTCAATGATATTCTCGGAGAGCTGGAGAAACAGTTCGGGCCTTTGCAGAAACAGGCAGAGACAGCGAAGATTTACTTGAAGAAGAAAGAAGAACTGAAGCGGTACGACATCAATATGTTTCTTATGGAAACGATGCGTCTGAAAGAGCAGATGAAAGATGTGGACCAGAAGCTTACAATTGCAAAGAATGAGCTTGATGAGGCAAATCAGCAGTATGAGGATATGAAGAACGAATACGAGCTCATTGAGAATCAGGTAGATGAGATCGATGCGTCTATTGAGAAGGCAAAGAGTCAGTTGAATGAGACGACACTCTTGAAGCAGCAGCTGGAAGGCCAGATCGAGCTCCTTAAGGAGCAGATCAAGAGTGCCCGCATGAATGATGAACATTATGAGAAGCGGGCCAGAACGATTGATCTCGAACTGGAAGAACGTATAAAACAGAAAAAGACACTGGAAAAAGAACATAAAGAAATCGCAGAGAAGCTGTCTTCGGAAGAGGCAAGGCAGGAACAGGCTAAGACTGTACTTGTTTCAGTTCAGTCCCAGATTGCACAGATCACCGCGAAGATTGAACACCATCAGAATGAAATCATGGAAGTACTGAACGGCCGAGCTTCTACGAAAGCGAAACTCCAGCATTATGATACGATGCTGGAACAGATCAAGGTGCAGAGAGCGCAGCTTTATAAACGACTGGTAGAAGCTGAGAGTGATGCCCAGCGGCATCGTGACGAGCGTAAGATCTATGAGGATGAACTGAGACGCATTTCCCAAAAAATCGTAGATTCTGTGAATAAAGTGAAAGCTTATGAAGCTGATATTGAGAGAATGCAGAAGGAAATTGCGGATAAGAATGAAAAACTCCGGATTGGGCAGACTGCATTTCACAGGGAACAGTCCAGACTTGAGTCTCTGAAAAATATTACCGAACGCTATGATGGATACGGAAACAGCATCCGGAAAGTTATGGAGAAAAAAAGCAGTGTTCCGGGGCTCGTCGGAGTTGTTGCAGATATCATCAAAGTAGATAAAAAATATGAAATCGCTGTCGAGACGGCTCTTGGCGGAAGTATCCAGAACATTGTAACTTCGGATGAAGAAACTGCTAAAGAGATGATCGGTTATCTGAAGAAAAATAAATTCGGACGTGCAACCTTTCTCCCACTGACTGCTATCCGGCCCGGACAGGGAATCGGGAAACCGGAAGTATTAAAAGAAAAAGGTGTGATCGGAACAGCAGACACACTGGTCAGCGTGGAGCCGAAGTTTGAAAAACTTGCAGCTCATCTTCTGGGGCGAACGCTTGTGGTGGACCATATTGATACTGGAATTGCACTTGCAAGGAAATACCATCAGACTTTGCGAATTGTAACTCTGGAAGGAGATCTTATGAACCCGGGCGGTGCTATGAGTGGAGGGGCATTTAAGAACAGCAGCAATCTGCTCAGCAGAAGGCGCGAAATCGAAGAGTTTGAGAAAACAGTACTGCTCCTTGAGAACGAGATGAAGGAAGCACAGGCGGAAGTCGATGCTGCCCGTTCGAAGCGTGCGGAGCTTTATGCTAAAGTAGAAGAAATACAACAAAACCTGCAGAAGGATTATGTCGAACAGAATACTGCAAAAATGAATCTGGATCAGGTGGATGCGAAACAGAAGTACACCAGAGAAAATACAGAAGGCATGCATAAAGAGCGGGAAGAACTGGAACACCGCGTGCATGAAATCGAAGAAAACCAGGAATCTATTCAGGTAGAACTGGAAACCAGTGAGCAATTGGAAAAAGAGCTTTCAACAAAAGTCGATGAACTGCAGATGCAGTTGGAAAAAGAGCGAGCGGAAGAAAGCACTGCCGTACAAAAAAATGAAAATATCCATCTGACTTATGCAGCCCTGGATCAGAAGAATGCATTCATTGAGGAGAATCTGAATCGTATCAGTGAAGAAATTGTGAAATTTGAGGAAGAACTGGCATCCTTAGATGCAAGCAAGGGCGAGAACTCCGGTGAAATTGAAGAGAAAGAAAAGCAGATCGCAGAAATTCGAAAGACCATCGATGATTCAGGAGAACTCTTTACGGAATTGAAAACCCAGATTGAAGAATCGCGTGAAAAACGCGAGAAACTGAATCAGAAGAACAAGGCTTTCCTTGGAAAAAGGGACGAATTGTCGAAACATATGGCAGAACTGGACAAGGAAGTTTTCCGTCTGGACAGCCGGAAAACCGGCTATGAGGAAGCATCTGAAAAACAGATCAATTATATGTGGGAAGAGTATGAACTTACTTACAACAGGGCTCTTGAGATACGAGATGAAAATCTGACAGATCTGTCTATGATGAAGAAGCGGATCCAGGAATTGAAGGCAGAAATTAAAGCACTCGGTTCGGTCAATGTCAATGCAATAGAGGATTTTAAAAATCTTGCGGAACGATATGAGTTCCTGAAAGGTCAGCATGACGATCTGGTCGAAGCGGAGACAACACTTACGAAGATTATCGAGGAACTGGATGAAGCGATGAGAAAACAGTTCACCGAGCAGTTCGGGCGTATCGCGCAGGAATTCAATCAGGTTTTCAAAGAACTATTTGGTGGAGGAAAGGGTACACTGGAGCTGATGGAGGATGAAGATGTTCTGGAAGCGGGCATCCGGATCATCGCACAGCCACCGGGCAAGAAACTGCAGAATATGATGCAGCTTTCCGGTGGAGAGAAGGCGTTGACCGCGATTGCGCTGCTTTTTGCGATCCAGAATCTGAAACCATCGCCCTTCTGTCTGCTGGATGAGATCGAAGCAGCACTGGATGATTCCAATGTAACCAGATTTGCACAGTATTTACATAAACTTACAAAATATACACAGTTCATTGTGATCACGCATCGTAGAGGTACCATGACGGCGGCAGACCGCCTCTACGGTATTACCATGCAGGAGAAAGGCGTGTCTACGCTTGTGTCTGTCGATCTTCTGGAAAATGAACTGGATCAGTAGGAATGGGAGGCATTATATGGCTGAAGAGAAAATGGGATTTTTTAAACGACTTGTGTCCGGGCTTACTAAGACCAGAAACAATATTGTATCGGGCATTGACAGTATTTTCCACGGATTTACCAATATTGACGAAGACTTTTATGAAGAGCTGGAAGAAATTCTGATCATGGGAGATCTGGGAGTAAAGGCCACTTATGCGATTCTTGAGGATCTGCGCAAAAAAGTTAAAGAGCAGCACATCAAAGAGCCGATCGCATGTAAGCAGCTTCTGATCGACAGCATCAAAGAACAGATGTATGTAGGAGAGACGGCTTATGAATTTGAAGAAAGAACATCGGTAGTTCTGGTGATTGGAGTAAATGGGGTTGGCAAGACGACAACCATTGGAAAGCTAGCGGGAAAACTGAGAGACCAGAACAAAAAAGTTGTCCTTGCGGCAGCAGATACATTCCGTGCGGCAGCCGGTGAACAGCTGAGAGAATGGGCAAACCGTTCCGGGGCCGATCTGATCGGCGGGCAGGAAGGAGCGGATCCGGCAGCCATCGTTTATGATGCGGTCCAGGCTGCTAAAGCGAGAAAGGCCGACGTACTGCTGTGTGATACGGCGGGAAGACTTCATAATAAAAAGAATCTGATGGAAGAGCTGAAGAAGATCAATCGTGTGCTGGAGAGAGAATATCCGGAAGCGTACCGCGAGACTCTGGTCGTGCTGGATGGAACGACCGGTCAGAATGCACTTGCACAGGCCAGAGAATTCAGTGAAGTTGCAGACATTACCGGTATCATTCTGACGAAGATGGACGGTACCGCAAAAGGAGGAATTGCCGTTGCGATTCAGGCAGAACTCGGAATACCTGTTAAATATATCGGAGTGGGAGAATCCATTGATGATCTGCAGAAATTTGATTCAGATCAGTTTGTAAACGCTTTATTTACGACAGAAGAAGGAGAAGAGACATGTTAACGTTAGAGAAATTTGAAGAAGCAAGCGAGATTGTAAAACGGGTCACCAAACCTACCAAACTGGTTTACAGTGAGCATTTAAGCGCACAGACCGGAGCTAAAGTATATCTGAAACCGGAAAACATGCAGTATACAGGTGCCTATAAGCTCAGAGGCGCTTATTATAAGATCAGTACCTTGTCAGAGGAAGAACGCGCCAGAGGACTGATCGCTGCATCCGCAGGAAACCACGCACAGGGTGTCGCATATGCCGCAAAAGCCTTTGGATGTAAGGCTACCATCGTTATGCCGACCGTTACCCCACTCATCAAAGTCAATCGTACCAAGAGTTACGGAGCGGAAGTGATACTTCACGGAGATGTCTATGATGATGCCTGTGCAAAGGCTTATGAGCTGGCGGAGGAGCACGGCTATACATTTGTTCATCCGTTTGATGATCTTGATGTTGCAACAGGACAGGGAACGATCGCGATGGAAATCGTGCAGGAACTTCCGACGGTCGATTATATCTTTGTGCCGATCGGCGGAGGCGGACTGATCACGGGTATTTCTACACTTGCGAAAATGCTGAATCCTAAGATCAAAGTGATCGGTGTGGAACCGGCAGCAGCAGCCAGTATGAAAGCGGCCGTAGCGGCAGGCCATGTTGTGACTCTTCCGAGCGCAAATACGATCGCAGATGGTACCGCTGTAAAAACAGTTGGTGAAAAGACGCTTCAGTATGTTATGGAAAATGTAGACGATATCCTTACAGTAGAAGATGATGAACTGGTCGGTGCATTCCTTGATATGGTCGAGAATCACAAAATGGTTGTCGAAAACTCAGGACTTCTTTCTGTGGCTGCTTTAAAACAGATGGATCTGACAGGCAAAAAGGTTGTTTGTATCTTAAGCGGCGGTAATATGGATGTCATTACCATGTCATCCATCGTACAGCATGGATTGATTCAGAGAGACCGTATTTTTTCTGTATCCGTACTTCTTCCGGATAAACCGGGTGAACTTGTGCGCGTCGCAAAGACAATTGCTGATGAACAGGGAAATGTAATTAAACTGGAGCATAATCAGTTTGTCAGCATTAATCGAAATGCTGCCGTTGAACTCAGAGTCACCATGGAAGCATTTGGAACGGAACACAAAAACAGAATTATTCAGGCATTGGAGCGAGAAGGATTCCGTCCTAAAACAATCAGTGCCAAACTCTATTAGATAAGGGATGAGAATCATGAAACAAGGCAGAATGCCGAAAGTCGGTGAGTGTTACAGACATTTTAAAGGGAATCGTTATCGCGTACTTGCAATTGCAAAGCATACAGAGCGTGCAGAAGAGCTTGTCGTCTATGAAGGACTTTACGGAGAACATCCGGTATTTGCACGACCTTTGGAAATGTTTCTGGAGCAGGTCGATAAGAGAAAATTCCCGGATGCAGATCAGGAATATCGGTTTGAACTGGAGGAAGAGACCGCAGTGGCGGATGAGGAGGAACAGAGTCTGATCATGCGATTTCTTGATCTGAGCAGCAACGAAGAAAAACTGCGGTTCCTTCAAAAATATAAAACAGAACTCACAGATGAATTCCTTTCCGCCGCTGCGCAGAGTATGGATTTTACAGAAAATGCACAGACGATGGAAATGCGATACCAGCAGTTGGTAAAATACATCAAGACATTGATGAAGTATGAAAAACGGATGTAGCAGAAAAAATAATCTAGCCTATTGACAATAAATGTATCGTTGTATACAATGATACAAAAATGGGCCAGGTTTACTTGGGTCAGATTTTATATTGACCCCAACAAAAAATATAGTTTTCAGGAGCAGAATTATGGATAAATATTCACTGAGGGGACAGGTTTTTCAGGAGATCCGCGAGGACATTCTGAAAGGCAAATTTAAGGAAAATGAAGAATTACGAGAAGCAACACTGGGTAAGGAACTTGGAGTCAGCAGGACGCCGGTTCGGGAAGCACTCCGTCAGCTGGAGCTGGAGGGGCTGGTTCACATTATTCCGAACAAAGGGGCCTATGTGACGGGCATTACGGAGAAGGACGTGCATGATATTTATATGACGCGTTCCATGCTTGAAGGCCTATGTGCACGTTGGGCGGCTGAGCACATTTCAGAGGAGCAGATTCAGGAAATGGAAGAAGTCCTGCTTCTTACAGAATACCACTTGGATCGTGGAAATGCCGAACAGCTTGCAGAACTTGACGGAAAGTTTCATGAGGTTCTTTATGACGCAAGTCAGAGCCGGATACTCAGACATATTCTTTCTGATTTTCATAAATATGTTCAGGTGGCAAGAAAACGATCCGTGAAGAAAGAAGACAGGGCAAAAAAATCTCTGGAAGAACACCGGGAGATCCTGAATGCACTACGGACCGGAGATGCGGACCGTGCAGAAGAACTGGCACATATTCATATCCTGAATGTTATGGAGAATCTTCATATTGAGCAGGAATAACAGGCAAAAGAAAGGAAGAGTAAGCATGAGCAAGATTCAGATGACGACACCAATTGTTGAGATGGACGGAGATGAGATGACAAGGATCCTGTGGAAGATGATCAAGGAGCATCTTCTTCTTCCGTATATTGATTTGAAGACAGAATATTATGATCTGGGCCTGAAACACAGAGACGAGACAAACGATCAGGTTACTGTGGATTCTGCAATCGCAACGAAGAAATATAAGGTTGCAGTAAAATGTGCAACGATCACTCCGAACGCAGCCCGTGTGAAAGAGTATAATCTGAAAGAAATGTGGAAGAGCCCGAATGGAACCATTCGTGCGATCCTTGACGGTACTGTATTCCGTGCACCCATCGTTGTAAAAGGAATTGAACCTTGTGTAAAGAACTGGAAAAAGCCGATCACGATTGCAAGACATGCTTACGGGGATGTTTACAAAGGTTCTGAAATGAAGATCCCGGGTGCCGGAAAGGTAGAACTGGTTTATACCGCAGAGGACGGAACCGAGACGAGAGAGCTGGTTCATAATTTTACCGGATCCGGAATTGTTCAGGGCATGCATAATATTGATCAGTCAATCGAGAGTTTTGCAAGAAGCTGTTTTAACTATGCACTGGATACGAAACAGGATCTCTGGTTTGCAACGAAAGATACGATTTCCAAGAAATACGACCATACCTTTAAAGATATTTTTCAGGAGATTTTTGATGCAGATTACAAAGAGAAGTTTGAAGAAGCCGGAATCGAGTATTTCTATACGCTGATCGACGATGCCGTAGCACGTGTGATGAAGTCTGAAGGCGGTTATATCTGGGCATGTAAGAACTATGACGGTGATGTGATGAGTGACATGGTTTCTTCCGCATTCGGATCACTGGCCATGATGACTTCCGTGCTGGTATCTCCGGAAGGATACTATGAATATGAGGCAGCACACGGAACGGTACAGCGGCACTATTACAAGCACCTGAAAGGAGAAGAAACATCTACTAACTCCGTGGCAACGATCTTTGCATGGACGGGGGCACTCAGAAAACGTGGTGAGATGGATGGAAATCAGGAGCTGATGGATTTTGCCGATAAGCTGGAAAAGGCAACGATCGATACAATTGAAAGCGGAAATATGACTAAAGATCTTGCACTGATCACGACGCTTCCAAATCCGACTGTATTGAACAGCGAAGATTTTATCAAAGCGATCGCTGAGAGATTGTAAATAAAAACAGGAAAAACGCGCCGATAAGGCGCGTTTTTAACAGTTATTCAGCCAGCTCTTCCCATTTTTCATAGAGCTCTTCCAGCTCTTCTTCATTTGCAGCCTTTTCCTTTGCCAGTTCCTGACACCGGACGGAATTGGTATAGATTTCTTCCTGCATAAGAAGCGTATCGATCTCCTGGTTTCGTTCTTCCAGCCGGGTAATGCGTTCTTCCGTCTTTTTCAGTTCGTTCTGACGCTTCCGGATTCTTGCTTGTTCTTCTTTCTGTTCCTGCCAGCTCATTTTGGACTGGGACATTGAAGAAGTGCCTTCATTCGTAGATTGCTTGTCTGAAATATTGCCACCGGCGTATGCCGTCGTGAGTTCCTCTTTCTTTTCGAGATAGTAATCGTAGTTTCCAATATAATTTACAAAAGTATGGTTCACCAGGTCAAGAATACGCGTGGCTGTCTGGTTGATGAAATAACGGTCATGGGACACATAAAGTACGGTTCCGGTGTACTCATTCAATGCATTTTCCAAAATTTCTTTCGAAGCGATGTCCAGGTGGTTCGTAGGCTCGTCCAAAATCAGGAAGTTCGCCTCGGAGAGCATCAGCTTTGCAAGAGATACTCGTCCGCGTTCTCCGCCGCTCAAATCACCGATCATCTTAAATACATCATCGCCTGTGAATAAAAATGCAGCTAGAACATTCCGGATCTGTGTATTCGTAAGTGTCGGATAATCATCGGAGATCTCTTCAAAGATCGTTTTTTCCATGTGAAGTACGTGATGTTCCTGATCGTAGTAACCGATATGTACATTGGTTCCCAGTGTAAAGCTTCCCGAATCCGCCGCGATCACATTGTTCAAAATCTTAAGCAGTGTCGTTTTCCCTGTTCCGTTATCGCCTACGATGGCTACATGTTCACCTCGCTTAATCTCGAAGCTGACATCCTGAAAAAGGACCTGGGGAGCAAATGATTTTCCAAGGCCTTCAACGCGAAGCACGTCGTTCCCGCTCACACAGGAAGGCTCCAGGCTTAAATGAATATCGGTATTCAGCTCAACCGGTTTTTCAACAGGTGTGATTTTGTTTAACAGCTTTTCCCGGCTTTCCGCACGTCGGATTGATTTCTCCCGATTGAAGGAACGAAGCTTTTCGATGACTGCCTCCTGATGCTTGATTTCCCGTTGCTGATTCAGATATTCTTTCAGCCTTGCGTCTCTGAGCTGCTGTTTCTTCTGGGCATAATCTGAATAATTTCCCATATATGTCATCAGTGTACCGCTTTCAATCTCCAGCACTTTCGTTACGACACGATTCAAAAAATAACGGTCGTGGGAGACGATGAGCACTGCACCGGAGTAATTCAGCAGGTAGTTCTCAAGCCATGCGATTGAATTCATATCCAAGTGATTGGTAGGCTCATCCAGCAGTAAAATATCCGGTTTCGTCAGCAGAAGTTTGCCGAGGGAAACACGTGTCTTCTGGCCGCCGGAAAGGGCGTCCACCGGTTTCTGAAATTCATCCTCAGTAAACCCAAGGCCTTTAAGAACACCGACCAGTTCGCTTTTATAAGAATAGCCGTCAGCACGTTCAAATGCAGCGGTAAGTCTATGATAAGTGTCAAGTTTCATCTGAAGTGCGTCACCGGTCAGCGTACTGATTTCCAGTTCCAGTGCACGAATCTGACGTTCCATTTCGATAATCTCAGATTTGGCGGTGCGGACTTCTTCGTAAATGGTATTCCCGCTCATCAGGTCCTGGTGCTGGGCAAGATAGCCCATTGTTTTTCCTTTGGTAAGAATTACATCACCGTCATCACTATTCAATTCACCGACGATCATTTTCAAAATTGTGGATTTCCCGGCGCCGTTCAGACCGACCAGCGCCGCTTTCTCACGGTCTTCTATATGAAAGGAGCCTTTATTCACAATAACCTGCTCCCCAAAGGATTTCGTTAAATTGTGGCATGCCAGTATCATTTTCAAACCTCCTTATACTGTAGAAATAGGTACTGTCTACCTCATTATATCGGAAATACAATAAAAAACAACTATTAAGTTTGACTTTTTTATGTCATTTTTATATAATGAAATTTAGAATAAGAATGGAAGGTGGATGTCAGGTGGAAGAAAGAGAAATATCTCAGGCAGTAATCAGAAGACTTCCGAGATACTATCGTTATCTTGGCGAATTGCTGGAACACGGTGTGGAACGAATATCCTCCAACGATTTGAGCAAGAGAATGAAAGTAACTGCATCCCAGATTCGTCAGGACCTTAATAATTTTGGTGGATTTGGACAACAGGGATACGGGTATAATGTAAAATACTTATATACGGAAATAGGGAAAATTCTGGGACTGGACAACCAACATAACATGGTCATTATCGGTGCCGGTAATCTTGGACAGGCACTGGCTAATTATGCAGCATTTGAAAAAAGAGGTTTTGTATTAAAAGGATTATTTGACGTGAATCCACGACTTGTGGGAATTACGATCCGCGGTGTGGAGATCCGGATGATGGATGAACTGAGTGATTTTATTCAGAAGAATGATATTGAAATCGGAGTACTTGCGATTCCGAAGACAAGAGCCATAGATGTTGCGAATGTTCTGGTTGATAATGGTGTGCGGGCGATCTGGAATTTTGCACATACAGATTTGAATCTTCCGGATAATATTATTGTTGAGAACGTGCATTTATCGGAGAGTCTGATGAGACTTTCATACAATATAACACGTTATAATATGGAACATACAGATAATTCATAATTCGACAGAATGTGTTACACACATTTTGCCTGAATCGGCGTAATGAGAGAAGAGTTCCGGCTGCGGGGCTCTTTATTGCGTATTGGAAGGTGAGAATATGAAATATATATTGACGGCTAAACAGATGAAAGCGGCGGACGGAAGAATGATCCATGAGATCGGGATTCCTTCGCTGGTACTGATGGAACGTGCGGCGCTTCAGTGTATGGCTGCAATGAAAGAAGAGCAGATTGATCTGTCCTATGCACTGGTGGTATGCGGCTCCGGCAACAACGGTGGAGACGGATTCGCGGTGGCAAGACTGCTTGCCGAAGAAGGAAAAAGGGTCGATGTGTGTTTTGCCGGAAAATTGGAATCCAGGAGTGAAGAAACGAAGCAGCAGATGCATATTCTGGAAAATCTGGGCGTGTCTGTAGGAAACACTTTACCGGAGAAGGAATATAGTGTTATTATAGATGCCGTATTTGGAATCGGGCTTTGCCGAAATATCGAAGGACATTACCAGAATGTGATTGAACAAATGAACCGGTATCAGGGATACAAAGTTGCGATTGATACTCCGTCCGGAATTTCCGCTGACACCGGGGAAGTACTGGGATGTGCGTTCCGGGCTGATTTGACAGTCACGTTTGCATACGCTAAGGCAGGTCAGGTTTTCTTTCCGGGTTCCGAGTATGCGGGGAAAGTACTGGTAAAGGATATCGGCATTACGGATCCGGGCTTTGAAAACCGGGACGATCTTTATTTTATGCTGGAAAAACAGGATGTGATTTCCAGGATGCCGGAGAGAAAGCCGGATTCCAATAAAGGAAGCTATGGAAGGGTTCTTCTTATTGCCGGAAGTAGGGGAATGTCGGGGGCAGCGTACTTAAGTGCCCATGCGGCGTACATGGTAGGCGCAGGCCTTGTACGGATATACACGGAAGAATCCAACAGACAGATTCTTCAGCAGCTTCTGCCGGAAGCTATTATCACGACTTATGATGAGATGGCCTTAGATTGTTTCCGGGAACTTCCAGATCTGCTTCAATGGGCAGATGTGGTCTGCATCGGATGCGGACTTGGAATTTCAGAGTATTCGCGGAGACTTTTTAAAATGACGCTGGAAATGAACCGGAAGCCGTGTGTGATTGATGCGGACGGTCTCAATCTTCTTGCGGAATTTACCGAAGAAGAGCGAAGAAAATGGGCGCGCCAGAAAGAACAGTATGTGCTGACACCTCATATGAAAGAAATGTCAAGATTGACAGGATATCCTGTTGCAGAACTAAAGAATCATAGGAACGCTCTTCTACGTGAGTTTGTTGAAAAAATGCAGGTCGTTTGTGCCATGAAAGACAGCAGAACACTCGTCGCAGCTTGCGGACATCCGACGTTTCTGAATTCATCCGGAAATGCAGCAATGGCGAAGGCCGGTTCCGGTGACGTGCTGGCAGGAACGATTGCCGGCCTGATGGCTCAGAACCTCCCGACTTTTGACGCGGCTGTGTTGGGAGTATATCTGCACGGCCTTGCCGGAGATACGGCAAGAGAAGAATGTGGATCCTACAGTGTGCTTGCTGAAGATCTCATCCGGGGGCTTGGCAGAACACTAAAAACTTTGGAGGAAAACTTGAAATGAAGACATATAACAGACTGCGTGCAGTGATCGATCTTGATGCAGTAATGTATAACATGCAAATGATGTATCGTAATATTAAAAACGATGCGCGGATGATCGTTGTCGTGAAAACGGACGGATACGGACATGGTGCCGTACCGATTGCAGAAATGTTAGAAGATGTGGAGTACGTATGGGGATATGCTGTGGCAACATTGGAAGAAGGGATCCTGCTTCGAAAAGCTGGGATTGGAAAACCGATTCTTTGCCTCGGATGCATTTTCCCGGATCAGATGGAAGCGATGATTCGGCATCAGATCCGTATGACGGTCTATGACGGTGAACTGGCAGCTCTGGCATCGGCAAAAGCAGAAGAACTGGGAATGAATGCAATCTTTCATATTAAGATTGATACCGGAATGTCCAGACTCGGATTTGCGCCGGATGACGTAAGCGTGAACGCAATCGAAAAGATCAGTCATCTTCCATGTGTAGAGCTGGAAGGAATGTTTACACATTTTTCGCGGGCTGATGAGAAAAATAAGGAGATCACAGATCAGCAATTTACTTCATATATCCGGGTTAAAGAAGAACTGGAGAAAAGGGGTATCCATTTTCCACTACTTCATGTATCAAACAGTGCTGCGATCATCGATCAGCCGGAATTGAATCTGAATCTTGTGAGAGCGGGCATATCTACTTACGGTATGTACCCTTCTGAAGAAGTGAGAAAAGATTCGGTTCCATTGAAACCGGCTATGGAATTGATTTCCCATATCACATATTTGAAATGGATTGAAAAAGGGACTGCCGTCAGCTATGGTGGAACCTTTGTAGCGGATCGGAGAATGCAGATTGCAACAGTACCGGCCGGGTACGGTGACGGGTATCCCAGGAGTCTGTCCAATAAAGGATATGTTTTGATTCATGGGAAGAAAGCGCCGATCGTTGGAAGAGTCTGCATGGACCAGTTCATGGTTGACGTGACAGATATTCCTAATGTGAAGTTTGAAGATAAGGTTACCCTGATTGGTGAAAATGAAGGGGTGTATCTTCCGGTTGAAACGTTAAGTGAATTATCCGGAAGGTTTAATTATGAATTTGTCTGTGACATCAATAAACGTGTTCCCCGGGAATATATTCGCGGCGGAGAGGTAGTAAGGCAGATAGATTATTTTGAATAGAATATTATAAGAATGAAAAGTATGCATGGAATACTTCTGATGAAAGATGGGAATACTTCTTGTATCTTGAAATCGGAGAGTGAATGAAGTGCAGGTAAGACGTGGAGATATCTATTATGCAGATTTAAGTCCGGTAGTCGGCTCAGAACAAGGAGGCATCCGTCCGGTGCTGATCATCCAGAACGATATAGGCAACAGGCACAGCCCAACTGTAATTTGTGCAGCTATAACATCCCGAATGAATAAGGCAAAACTGCCTACACATGTTGAAATCGATTCGGGACGGTACAAAATCGTGAAGGATTCTGTAGTCCTGCTGGAGCAGATACGCACAATCGACAAGCAGCGACTGAAAGATTTAGTCTGTCATGTGGACCGGGAACTGATGAGAAAAGTTGATGAGGCATTGTGTGTCAGTCTGATGCTTCATACATAGTAAAGGAGAAACTGAAATAATTATGGAAGAAGGCAATAGTTTACTTCAGAAAATGAGAAGAGTCTTTTCGGAAAATGAAGATCAGGAGCGGGTGGCTGAAGAAATTATAGAGAAGATTGAGGAAGGCTATCAGAAAGGTGTTCTTGCAAAGCGCGAAATGAAGATGATCTGTAATGTTTTCGGATATATGGATTCTGAAGCAAAAGATATCATGACCCATCGTAAAAATATTGTGGGCCTGGACGGAAATACAACACTTTCAGATGCAATCAGATTTATTCTTGAAGAGAATAATTCCAGGTTTCCGGTCTATGAGGAGGATATTGACAATATTATCGGGATCGTCCATCTCAGAGATGCCATGAAATGTTATCTGGATGATTCTTTAAGAAATGTCCGGATCAAGGATCTGAAAGAGATCATCCGGCCGGTAAGCTTTGTCCCTGAGACAAAAAGTATCGATAAGTTGTTTCAGCAGATGCAGAAAGACAAACGGCATATGGTCATCGTTCTCGATGAATACGGACAGACCGTGGGAATTGTTACGATGGAGGATATCATCGAAGAGATCGTCGGCAATATTCAGGATGAATATGATGAAGAAGAGGAGCTGATCACAAGTCAGCCGGACGGTACATATATCGTAGACGGAATGGCACAGCTTGAAGATCTGGAAGAAATACTGGGCATTAATTTTGAAGAAGAGGATTATGACACGATCAATGGTTATCTGATCGATTGCCTTGACAGAATTCCCTCTGAAGACGAAAAATGCACGGTACAATTTGAAGGATATGTGTTCCAGGTACTGTCAGTTGATAACAATACCATCCGCAAAGTACGGATTATGAAGATGAAGTAACAGTTGGTTCTTGTCAGGAACCGAAAAGAGTGCTAAAATAAAATGATTAATATTTTAGTGAATACTATACGAACAGAGAGGTAAATACAATGTCTGGACATTCAAAGTTTGCGAATATCAAGCATAAAAAAGAAAAAAATGATGCTGCGAAGGGAAAAATCTTCACGAAGATCGGCCGTGAGATTGCAGTTGCTGTAAAGGAAGGCGGCGGAGCTGATCCTGCAAATAACAGCAGACTTCGAGATGCAATAGCAAAAGCAAAGGCAAATAATATGCCGAATGACAATATCGAACGAAGCATCAAGAAAGCAGCGGGAGATGGAGACGCGAACAATTATGAACATATCGTTTATGAAGGATATGGCCCGAACGGTACAGCAATCATTGTCGATGCGCTGACTGACAATCGTAACCGTACCGCGTCAAATGTACGAAGCGCTTTTACGAAAGGAAAAGGCAATATCGGAACCTCCGGCTGCGTTTCCTTCATGTTTGACAAGAAGGGACAGATCATTATCGATAAGGAAGAATGTGAACTGGATGCGGATGATCTGATGATGCAGGCACTGGATGCAGGTGCAGAAGATTTCTCAGAGGAAGAAGACAGCTTTGAGATCCTTACTTCACCGGATGATTTCAGTGAGGTCCGTCTTGCACTTGAGGAAGCAGGAATCCCGATGGCAAGTGCGGAGGTGACCATGATCCCGCAGACATGGGTGACACTGGAAAGTGAAGAAGATATCAAAAATATTCAGAAGACCTTAGATCTTCTTGAGGATGATGACGACGTGCAGGAAGTGTACCACAACTGGGAAGAATAATTCCGGAACGGAGGAATCAGATATGACTCATAACACAAAGGAAGAACTGGAGAGATTGTTCGAACTGGCTGTTCCTCTTGCGAAGGAATTTAACAAACGTACATATTCTGATTTGTTCCAGAGCAAATATGAGGAATTTAAGCCCCTTTTTGATGCAATCGAACGGGAGTGTGCAGAAGCTGATAATCCGGATGAGGCGGTGGAAGAGGTAGCATCCGTGATTCCCGATGCCATGCATCAGATTCTGGAAAAAGCCGGATCCAAACGTAAGAAAGAACAAATTCTGATGAATTACAATATGGGAATGGTGTCTTTCATTATCCCGATGATGCGTTACGGCAGGACACCTGTGTGTGAGAAAGTCGTAGACCGTATGATTGTTTTGTGGAACGATAACGGGCTGGAGATGGATCTTGGCAAATCATCATATGAAGATATTGAGGGCGGATTCAAAGCACGGATGTGCTATATAACCACTGCAGTCTGTGAGGGCCTCGGCAAGCCGGATCATTGTTATGAACTGGAAACACTGAGAAATTACCGTGACGGATATCTGGCAAATTCCGAAGGTGGTATGCAGATCATTCGAGAATACTATGATATAGCGCCGACTATTGTTAAGAGGCTTGGACGCAGCACAGATGCGGGAGAGGTTTATCTGGAAATCTGGAAACAGTATCTTGAACCATGTGTCAGGCTGATAGAGGATGGAAAACCGGCAGAGTGTAAGGAAGTGTACATCGATATGGTACGCACTCTGAAGACAAAATATTTATATTCTTAGGGGGACTCAACATGAGCGATTACAGAATTGAGACGAAGTGTATTCAATCAGGATATACACCGAAGAACGGCGAACCGCGTGTTCTGCCGATTTATCAAAGTACAACATTTAAATATGACGACAGCGATCAGATGGGAAAATTGTTTGATCTGGAAGCTTCCGGATATTTCTACACAAGGCTGCAGAATCCAACCAATGATGCTGTCGCAGCAAAGATCTGTGATATGGAGGGCGGATATGCAGCGATGCTGACGTCATCCGGACAGGCGGCAAATTTCTACGCAATCATGAATATTGCGGAAGCAGGAGATCATATTATCTGTTCTTCTGCCGTATATGGCGGTACATACAATCTTTATGCACATACCATCCGCAAGATGGGCATCCAGGCAACTTTCGTTGATCCGGACTGCACACCGGAAGAACTTGATGCAGCTTTCCGGGAGAACACGAAAGCTGTTGTCGGTGAGACGATTGCCAATCCGGCACTTACTGTACTGGATATTGAAAAATTTGCCAAAGCAGCACATGCACATGGAGTCCCGCTGATCGTTGATAATACATTTGCAACACCGATCAACTGCCGCCCGTTTGAATGGGGCGCGGATATTGTTACACATTCCACCACCAAATATATGGATGGTCATGCATCCTGTGTCGGCGGTGCGATCGTTGACAGCGGTAACTTTGACTGGACAAAATATGCGGATAAGTTCCCGGGACTTACCACTCCGGATGAGACATATCATGGGCTGGTTTATACGGAGCGTTTCGGTAAAGGAGCATACATTACAAAAGCGACTTCCCAGATGATGCGAGATCTTGGATCTATCCAGTCACCGCAGAATGCGTTTCTTCTCAATATCGGCCTGGAGACACTGCATCTTCGTATGCCCAGACATTGCGAAAATGCGCTGAAGGCTGCTGAGTTCCTGAAGAGCCAGGAAAAAGTTGCATGGGTGAACTGCCCATCTATGGAAGGTGATAAATATTATGATCTTGCCAAGAAATATATGCCAAACGGTACTTGCGGTGTCATTACATTCGGTCTGAAAGGTGGTCGCGATGCAGCTGTGAAGATGATGGACAGTCTTAAGATGATTGCGATTGTGACTCATGTCGCAGATGCGAGAAGCTGTGTTCTTCATCCGGCAAGCCATACACATCGTCAGATGAATGATAAAGAACTTCTGGAAGCAGGAGTACAGCCGGATCTGATCCGTTTCAGTGTGGGCATTGAAAATATTGACGATATTATTGATGACCTGAAACAGGCACTGGAAGCAGTATAGTTAATAAAATGATTTAGGGAGATTGTGAAAAAGCAGTCTCCCTTTTTGTTGCCATGCAGATGAGAAAAATGATCCCGCGAACCATTTTTGAGTATAGTATTTCCTTCCCCTGTGCATACTTTTATTTGCAGAGAACCGTGTTCTGAATGAAATGTGTATAGAAAGAGAGGGAGCAATAATGGAAGACAGTGATGTGAAAGAATATCAGATACGTAAGCGATCCAACATGAGTGAGACAGAGGCAAATGACAAGAAAGAACCGGAAAATCTATCGGAGGAAGACATTCATATCCGGGAAATGGGAACACTTCCGCTTGAAGAAGGTCATGCACACCGGATTGAACTTCTGACGGTGATAGGAGAAGTTGAAGGACATGAAGCGGTGTCCGGAAATACGAAGGCAACCAAATATGAACATCTTCTACCTAAGCTGGCCCAGATCGAAAATAGTGAGGAAGTTGACGGAGTACTGATCCTTCTTAATACACTCGGAGGTGATGTGGAGGCAGGATTAGCCATTGCAGAAATGATAGCTTCCCTCAGTAAACCGACCGTTTCGCTGGTACTTGGCGGCTGTCATTCTATTGGAGGGCCACTGGCGGTTTCGGCGGATTATTCTTTCATTGTTCCGAGTGGCACCATGATCATTCATCCAGTCAGAACCAGCGGTATGTTTATCGGTGTCATGCAGAGCCTTCGAAATATGGAGAAGACGCAGGATCGGATTACCGGATTTCTGGCTGCCCACTCAAAGATGAGTCAGGAACGCATTGAAGAACTGATGCTGGATCCGACACAATTGGTAAAAGATGTAGGTACGATGCTCGACGGAGAGCAGGCCGTGAGAGAAGGTCTCATTGATGAAGTAGGCGGAATCAGTCAGGCTTTGAAAAAATTGCATGAAATGATCCGGGAAAAACAAAAAAAGTCTGATGAAAATTAAGTAATGACACGAACGGCGGCTAATGCTATAATAGTATAGTATGTATAAAATCAGCCGATTATTAAACCGGCAAAGATAAAAGGGGTATATTTGATAAGGGGGAAGTTTTATGGCTTCAAAAACAGAGGGAAAGAAAAAAACGTCAAGGACTTCCACCTCTTCTAAATCGAAGGGGAGAAGTCAGACAAAAAAGAAAACAGGGAATACCGGGGGAGCAAAAAAGACAAAAACAGCTGCAGCTGCCTCTCAGAACAGTTTTATTGCAGGAGAGATTCTGATTTGGGTGACATTGGCAGTGAGTATTCTCCTTGTAATCAGTAATTTCGGGCTGGCAGGATTTGTCGGAGCGAAGATCGCTGGAGTGATGCAGAAATATATCGGATGGATGGCGTATGTATTTCCGATCCTGTTATTTTGCGGAGTTGCTTTTGTGGTTTCTAATAGAGGAAATTCGGTTGCATATATAAAAATATCGGCCGCCGCCGTACTTACAATTCTGTTGTGTGTGCTTCTCCAGCTTCTGAATGACAGAGGCGGACTGATTGGTGAAGGTATTGCAGATCTGATGGTGCCTGCGATCGGAGTGGCCGGTACATATGTTGTCGTAGTGATTCTGATGATCATCTGCATTGTGTTGATCACAGAACGCTCTGTTTTACGCGGAGTGAGAAAGGGAAGCGAGAAGGCTTATGACCGCGCGCGTGAAGATATGCAGCGTCACAGAGAAGAATCTATCGAGAAGAAGATGCAGAAGGAGCAGATTCGCGAACAGGAAAGGGAACAGAAGCGGATGGATCACCAAGTCTCCGGTGTGTCGTTTAATACCACACTGGACAGGAAGCTGGAAGAGCCGAAAACCGAATCGGAAACCGATAAGAAAGAACAGAAAAAACGCACATCGAGAGTGAAAGCAACAAAGCGTTCGAAACAAGATGTTAACACGGTGATTGCAGGGGCGGAAGAGGCAGCAGCGAAGCATATCATGGAGCAGACTGGTCAGATTGCACTTGACGATGTTGTAATTAACCGTGCAATGCCGCTTTCTGCAGTAGAGTTGAAACCGGAGCCCGAACCGGAACCGTCTGTAAATCCGGCTGAGCATGTCCCGGATTTCCTGAAAGATGCGATGGAAGAAGCAAAGGCAGCATCCGGGAAAACACAGCCGGAGACTGTTTCAGAAAGAATCACAGCTCAGGATCATACGGCGGATGTTCCTCAGAATAAACGCAATTCATCAAAAATGAAGGCAGATGTCTCGAAAGAAACAGCGGATGTGGAACAAATCATATCACAGACACAGATGCCGAAAGAGTACAGCTTCCCACCCATTTCTCTTCTTAAGAAGGGATCAGGAAGCGGCGGGGATTCCGATAAGCATCTTAGAGAGACTGCCATGAAGCTTCAGAAGACACTCCAGACATTCGGGGTCAATGTTACAATTACGAACATCAGCTGTGGACCTTCTGTTACCAGATATGAACTGCAGCCGGAAATGGGCGTGAAAGTCAGTAAAATCGTTGGCTTGGCCGATGATATCAAGCTGAATCTTGCTGCTGCCGATATCCGAATAGAAGCACCGATCCCGGGAAAAGCGGCGGTTGGAATCGAAGTTCCGAATAAGGAAAATTCTACAGTCATGCTGCGTGATCTGCTGGAGTCTGATGAGTTTAAAAAGAATAAATCAAAAATTGCATTTGCTACAGGTCGGGACATTGCCGGAAAGGTTGTTGTGTCTGATATTGCGAAAATGCCGCATCTTCTTGTAGCAGGAGCAACCGGTTCCGGAAAATCCGTCTGTATCAATACATTGATCATGAGTATTCTTTATAAAGCAAAACCGGATGAAGTAAAACTGATTATGGTAGACCCGAAAGTAGTAGAACTAAGTGTCTATAACGGGATTCCGCATCTTCTGATCCCGGTTGTAACGGATCCCAAGAAAGCGGCAGGTGCGCTGAATTGGGCGGTTGCAGAAATGAATAAGCGGTATCAGCTTTTTGCTGAATACAATGTAAGAGATATCAAAGGTTTCAATGACAGAGTAGAAAATATCAAAGATATTGACGATCCTGATAAGCCGCAGAAGATGCCGCAGATCGTGATTATCGTAGATGAGCTTGCAGATCTCATGATGGTTGCACCGGGAGATGTGGAAGAATCGATCTGCCGTCTTGCCCAGCTTGCACGTGCAGCCGGAATCCATCTGGTACTTGCGACACAGAGACCATCGGTTAATGTCATTACCGGTCTGATCAAAGCAAATATGCCGTCAAGAATCGCATTTTCCGTCTCATCGGGGGTCGATTCCAGAACGATTATTGACATGAACGGGGCAGAGAAACTTCTCGGAAAAGGTGATATGCTTTTCTATCCGGCAGGATATCAGAAACCTGTGCGTGTTCAGGGAGCATTTGTTTCTGACAAAGAAGTACAGAATGTTGTCGAGTATCTGAAAGAAAACAGTGGCAAGATCACTTACAACGAAGATATCCAGAACCACGTTAATCTGAATCCGTCGGCTGCTCAGGCATCCGGAGGAGCGGATGACCGGGATGTTTATTTCGTGGAAGCAGGCAAATTTATTATTGAGAAAGATAAAGCATCGATCGGCATGCTTCAAAGAGTATTCAAGATTGGATTTAACCGTGCAGCACGAATTATGGATCAGCTTGCAGAAGCTGGGGTTGTAGGCGAGGAAGAAGGAACAAAACCAAGAAAAGTGCTGATGTCGATGGAAGAATTTGAACAATATATAGAAGAATACGTTTAGAAAAACGGAAGGAGACGAAAGACAATGAAATGTATGAACTGTGGAGCGCAAATCCCGGACGATCGTCTGATCTGTCCCCGATGCGGCCGGGAAATACAAATCGTGCCTGACTATAATCCGCTTGATGACGTACTCGCAGCTCAGGTAAAAGGTGCTGTAACGGAATCATTTGATCCGGTAGGACACGCAAGGGACGGAAGAAGGAGTACCTCGGAGAGAACTTCAGCCGGTCAGGTAAGCAGCGGGAAAGCCAATCCTCGCAGAAATACGGGAAAAGGTCGTAGCGGTAATTTGACTCCGGAAGAACTCAGAGATCGAAAGAAGAGAATAGAACGAAAGAAACAGATTGCAAAGAAAAAGAAAATCCGAAAACGAATCATTTTATTTTCCGGGGTTATCCTGGCTTTGATCGTCGGTGTAATTGTATATTTGAATTCTTATACCGGTAAAGTGAATAAAGGCTACCGGATGTTGGAAAACGGCAAATACAAGGAGGCACTTCTTTGCTTTGAAAAGGCTGTTTCTAAAAATGAGAAGCGTGGTGAGGCCTATGAAGGACTTGCGAAGGTCTATCTGGCACAGAATGATACAGAAAGCGGAGAAAAGGTTTTTCTGAATGCAATCAAAGAACAGCCTTCGAACACGGAAATTTATCAAAAAGCGATTCAATTCTACATAGATACGGATCAGAAGATGAAGGTGTCCGTTCTTCTTGATCAGTGTACAAGTGAACAGGTTCTCTCAGCATGTAGTGATTATATTTCGGAAGAACCGGAATACAGTCTGGATGAGATGAAAGAATATGAAGAAATTCAGGCATTGGAACTTACCGGCACAGGAACGGCCATCTACTATACGACCGATGGAACCGATCCGACTCAGAATAGTCTGAAGTATACGGAACCGATTCGGCTTGACGAAGGAGTAACGGAGATCAGAGCAATTTCCGTAAACGAAAAAGGAATTCCCAGTCTGGTTGCCAGGAAGACCTACACGATCGAGTTTCCGATTGAAGATGCGCCGTCTGTGACGCCGTCAACGGGATCGTATGATACCGTGCAAAGCATTGAAATCGTGGTACCTGAAAACTATGAAGGTTATTATACGACGGATGGAAGTGATCCGGATCCATCGTCTTCCACTACGGTGAAGTATACAGGTCCGATCACGATGCCTGAGGGAAGTATTACCTTTAAAGCAGTGCTTGTAAATAAAAAAGGACGGATCAGCGATGTCACGATTCGAAAATATGAGTTGATTTTATCAGAATAAAAGTAGAAGAAGTACTTGATATTTAATTGTTTATAATTTATCATAAAGAGAGTAAAACAATTAGGAGGCATAAGCAATGTACAAGATAACAAAAGCTGAAAAATTAGCTGATAAGATTTATCTTATGGATGTTGAAGCTCCTCGTGTTGCAAAGCATTGTGAACCGGGGCAGTTTGTAATCGTTAAGATGGATGACAAAGGGGAAAGAATTCCGCTTACGATTTGCGATTACGACAGAGAAGCAGGAACCATCACGATTGTATTCCAGTCAGTTGGCGCTTCTACAGAGAAGATGGCATCATTAAAAGAAGGGGATTATTTCAGAGATTTCACAGGTCCGCTTGGATGTCCATCAGAATTTGTAAAAGAAGATCTGGAAAGCCTGAAGAATAAGAAAATCTTATTTGTTGCCGGTGGTGTAGGTGCTGCACCTGTTTATCCGCAGGTTAAGTGGATGAAAGCACACGGAATCGATGTAGATGTTATTGTCGGAGCAAAGACAAAGGACATGCTGATTCTTGAGAAAGAAATGGAAGCCGTTGCCGGAAATTATTATCCATGTACAGATGACGGAACATACGGACATGCCGGAATGGTAACAACCAAGATCGAAAAACTGATCGAAGAAGGCAATAAGTATGACGTTTGTGTAGCAATCGGACCGATGATCATGATGAAATTTGTCTGCCTGCTTACCAAGAAACTGGAGATTCCTACCATTGTAAGTATGAATCCGATCATGGTAGACGGTACAGGAATGTGCGGCGCATGTCGTCTGCATGTTGGTGATGAGATCAAGTTCGCATGCGTAGACGGACCGGAATTTGACGGACATCTTGTAAACTTTGACGAAGCAATGAAGAGACAGCAGATGTACAAGACTGAAGAAGGCAGAGCATTGTTAAAATTACAGGAAGGTGACACACATCACGGTGGATGCGGTCATTGCGGAGGTGACGAATAATGGCAGACGTATTAAAGAAAGTACCTGTAAGAGAACAGGATCCGAAGGTACGTGCAACAAATTTTGAAGAAGTATGTTATGGATATAATCAGGAAGAAGCTACAGCAGAAGCTTCCCGTTGTATCAACTGTAAGAATGCACAGTGTGTAAAGGGATGTCCGGTAGGAATCAATATTCCTGGATTCATTCACGAAGTAAAAGAAGGCAATATTGAGGAAGCTTATAAGATTATCGGACAGTCTTCCGCACTTCCGGCTGTTTGCGGACGTGTATGTCCTCAGGAATCACAGTGTGAAGGTAAATGTATCCGCGGTATCAAAGGTGAGCCGATCTCAATCGGTAAACTGGAGCGTTTCGTAGCTGACTATGCGCTGGAACATGATATCAAACCGGTTGGAGCAGAAGTCAAGAACGGACACAAAGTAGCTGTAATCGGCTCCGGTCCAGCAGGTCTTACCTGTGCCGGCGACCTTGCTAAATTAGGTTACGATGTAACTGTATTTGAAGCACTTCATGAACTGGGCGGTGTACTGGTATATGGTATTCCGGAATTCCGTCTTCCGAAACAGAAAGTTGTTGCTAAAGAAATCGATAAAGTGAAAGAGCTCGGTGTTAAATTCGAATCCAACGTTGTAATCGGCAAATCTACAACGATCGATCAGTTAATCGAAGATGAAGGATTTGAAGCAGTATTCATCGGTTCAGGAGCAGGTCTTCCGAAATTCATGGGTATTCCAGGAGAAAACGCGAACGGCGTGTTCTCAGCAAATGAGTACCTGACAAGAAGTAACCTTATGAAGGCGTTTGATGATTCTTACGATACTCCGATTGTAGCAGGAAAGAAAGTTGCTGTAGTCGGTGGTGGTAACGTAGCAATGGATGCTGCAAGAACAGCACTTCGTCTTGGCGCAGAAGTACATATCGTTTACCGTCGTTCTGAAGAAGAACTTCCGGCACGAGTAGAAGAAGTACATCATGCAAAAGAAGAAGGTGTTCAGTTTGATCTTCTTACTAATCCGGTAGAGATCCTTGAAGAAGACGGATGGGTAAAAGGAATCAAGTGTGTACGTATGGAACTTGGTGAGCCGGATGCATCCGGAAGAAGACGCCCGGTAGCTGTAGAAGGTTCTGAATTTGTGATCGATGTTGACACAGTTATCATGTCACTTGGTACTTCTCCGAACCCGTTGATTTCTTCTACAACAGAAGGTCTGGAAGTTAACAAGTGGAAATGTATCGTAGCAGATGAAGAAACCGGAAAGACCTCCAAAGAAGGTGTTTATGCCGGCGGTGATGCTGTTACAGGTGCAGCAACTGTTATCCTTGCAATGGGTGCTGGTAAAGCAGGAGCAAAAGGTATTCACGAATTCCTTTCAAACAAATAATCTGAATGATTCATAATCGTGATCAAATGAGTCTCTCTTCAAAAGAGAGGCTCATTTTTTACAAGGTGAGTATAATGGACAATTTATCGGAAAGAATAAAATCGGAACTTCTTGAAAAAGCAGATCCAAAGTACAGGGAATTTTATTCGGGACTGGTGCCGGGAACAGAAAATATTATGGGAGTACGCATTCCCGAGCTGCGTAAAATTGCAAGAAGTGCCGCTAAAGAGGATTGGAGAAATTATTTAGAGAAGTATTGCCCTGACACCTACGAGGAAGTGATGATCCGTGGTATGATTATCGGGTACGCAAAGATGGATGATGAAGAAAGAATGCAGTATCTGAACCGGTTTGTACCCGAGATCGACAACTGGGCCGTCTGTGACAGCTGCATGAGCACTTACAAATTCATGCAGAAAAAACCAGAAATATGGTATTCTTATCTGCGGCAGAAAGTCGAGGAGGGTACCGAGTTCAGCATCCGTTTCGGTGTTGTTGGGCTTATGGATTATTTTATAAATGAGGAATACATAGATCGTTTGTTGAAAATCTTTGATAAGATTCAACATGAAGGATATTATGTAAAAATGGCAGTTGCCTGGGCGATTTCCATGTGCTATGTGAAATTCCCCGAAAAAACCAGAGCATTTCTGGAGCACAACCATCTGGATACATTTACACAGAATAAAGCAATCCAGAAAATAAGAGAATCCTACCGGGTTTCTCAAGAGGAAAAAGAAGAATTAAAGAAATTGAAAGTACCGAGCAGGAAAGAGGAAAAGAATGAAGTTTAAATATATTTTATTTGATCTGGACGGGACGATTACAGAATCCGGTCCTGGAATCATGAATTCGGTGGCGTATGCGTTGGAGAAAATGGGGTATGAGGAAAAAGACAGAGAAAAATTAAAAAGATTTATCGGTCCGCCACTCACCGATTCGATGATGAAATACTATGGAATGAGTGAAGAAGATGCCGCGAAAGCTGTCAGGTATTATCGAGAATATTATACAGAAAAAGGTATCTTTGAAAATTCTGTATATGACGGATTTGATGAGAGTATAAAAAGATTGAAGGAACAAGGACTCATATTGGCAGTGGCAACTTCGAAACCGGAACCGTTTGCGAGAAGAATTGCAGAGCATTTCGGATTTACCGGGGATTATGCCTGCGTGTGTGGCGCAACCATGGATGAGGCGCGTATCCGGAAAGCTGATGTGATCCGATATGCGCTGAATACGTTAGAAATCACGGAAGAAGAAAAGCATCAGGTACTTATGGTCGGAGACCGGGAGCACGATGTCCTAGGAGCAAAAGAAAACGGATTATCCTGTATGGGGGTCTTATACGGGTACGGTGACCGGAAAGAACTGGAAGAAGCCGGAGCGGACTATATTGCCAAGACAACTGCAGAAGTAGCAGAAATCATCTTGAACGCATAAATTCCTACCAATTTTGTATTGAATTTAGTACAATTATTTTAGTTATTCTTATTGCGTTAAATATTTAACAGATATATAATATGGTTAAAATATTAACAAAGAAAAGGAGATGCTAATAATGAGCAGATTTACTTTACCAAGAGATGTATACCATGGAAAGGGCTGCCTGGCAGAACTGAAGAACTTAAAAGGGAAAAAAGCCATCCTTGTAGTAGGCGGAGGTTCTATGAAACGCCAGGGCTTCCTTGATAAAGCTGTAAGTTATTTAAAAGAAGCAGGCATGGAAGTCAGACTGTTTGAGGGTGTGGAGCCGGATCCGTCTGTAGAAACCGTTATGAAAGGCGCAGAAGTTATGCGCGAATTCGAGCCGGACTGGATCGTATCCATGGGCGGAGGTTCTCCGATCGATGCTGCAAAAGCAATGTGGGCATTCTATGAATATCCGGATACGACATTTGAAGAGCTTTGCATTCCGTTTAATTTCCCGGAATTAAGACAGAAAGCAAAATTCTGTGCTATCCCGACAACATCCGGAACTGCTACAGAAGTAACAGCATTCTCTGTAATTACCAACTATCAGACAGGCGTGAAATATCCGCTTGCTGACTTCAATATTACACCGGACGTTGCAATCGTTGATCCGGAACTTGTTGAAAAACTTCCTGTTAAACAGGTTGCTTACACAGGAATGGATGCACTTACCCATGCTATCGAAGCCTATGTATCTACATTGAACGGACCTTTTACAGACCCACTTGCGCTTCAGGCAATTGAAATGGTGTTTGATTATCTTCCGGCTTCTTACAACTGTGATATGGATGCCAGAGAACAGATGCATTATGCACAGTGCCTTGCAGGTATGGCATTTTCCAATGCTTTACTTGGTATCGTACATTCTATGGCACATAAGACAGGTGCTGCATTCTCAACAGGACATATTCCACACGGATGTGCAAATGCAATTTATCTGCCGTATGTAATCAAATACAATGCACATGACAAAGTCGCGGCAGGACGCTATGCAGAAATAGCACGCAGAATGGGACTTCCGGGAACCTCTGAAAAAGCTCTGATTAACAGCTTATGTGAAAAGATCGATGCATTTAACGTCAAACTGAATATCCCGAAGACTCTGAAAGAATTCGGAATCAATGAAGAAGAATTCAAAGAAAAAGTTGCTAAGATTGCCGAGCTTGCAGTTGGAGATGCCTGCACAGGATCCAACCCAAGAGCGATCGATCCGGAAGCAATGGAAAAACTTCTGACATGTACATACTACGGAACAGAAGTAGATTTCTAATTGAACATTGCGATTGAAACATATAAAAGAGAGGTACAGTTTTAAAGAGATCTGTATCTCTCTTTCTGTCTTGGAACATATTGTTATCGTTATGCAACAACTGAAGATTTTACATTGCCAGCCTATATGGTTTCATGTATAATATGATTGGGCAAAAATAAAATGATACATATAGGAGGAAACGAGTATGTCAAAGAGGGAAGACATCCATAAAGTACTGATCATCGGTTCAGGGCCGATCATCATCGGACAGGCGTGTGAGTTTGACTATTCAGGCACACAGGCATGTAAGGCACTCAGAAATCTGGGGTATGAGATTGTACTTGTTAATTCAAATCCGGCTACAATTATGACAGATCCGGAGATTGCGGATGTTACGTATATTGAACCGCTGAATGTGGAACGGCTGGAACAGATCATTGCGAAGGAAAGACCGGATGCACTGCTCCCAAATCTTGGAGGACAGTCCGGACTGAATCTTTGTTCCGAGCTTTCACAGAAAGGAATACTTGATAAATATAATGTAAAAGTAATCGGTGTACAGGTAGACGCAATAGAACGTGGGGAAGACCGTATCGAGTTCAAGAAGACAATGGAAGGCCTTGGAATCGAGATGGCAAGAAGTGAGGTTGCCTATTCGGTTGATGAAGCACTTGCGATTGCTGATAAACTTGGTTATCCGGTGGTCCTTCGTCCGGCTTATACGATGGGCGGCTCCGGCGGCGGACTTGTATACAATGTAGAGGAATTGAAAACGGTCTGTGCTCGTGGCCTTCAGGCGAGTCTTGTAGGACAGGTGCTGGTCGAAGAATCGATCCTCGGCTGGGAAGAATTAGAGCTGGAAGTGGTGCGTGACTCTGAGAATAACATGATCACCGTATGTTTTATAGAAAATATAGACCCGCTGGGTATCCATACAGGTGATTCATTCTGTTCCGCACCGATGCTTACGATTTCCGAAGAAGTTCAGAAACGTCTTCAGGAGAAGTCCTATAAAATCGTGGAATCCATCCAGGTCATCGGTGGAACCAACGTGCAGTGGGCACATGATCCGAAGACCGATCGTGACATTATCATTGAGATCAACCCGAGAACATCCCGTTCTTCCGCGCTTGCTTCCAAAGCAACCGGATTTCCGATCGCTCTTGTTTCAGCAATGCTGGCAACCGGCCTCACGCTGAAAGACATTCCTTGCGGAAAATACGGCACATTGGATAAATACGTACCGGACGGCGATTATGTCGTGATCAAATTCGCACGCTGGGCATTTGAAAAATTCAAAGGTGTGGAAGATAAACTGGGCACCCAGATGCGCGCCGTCGGTGAAGTCATGAGTATCGGTAAGACTTACAAAGAAGCGTTCCAGAAAGCAATCCGAAGCCTGGAAACAGGGCGCTACGGACTGGGGCATGCGAAAGACTTCGACAGCAAGTCAAAAGAAGAACTCCTGAGACTTCTGATCACTCCGTCCAGTGAAAGGCATTTTGTGATGTATGAGGCACTCCGGAAAGGTGCAACAGTAGAAGAAATTCATGAAATTACGAAAGTAAAACATTATTTTATAGAGCAGATGAAGGAACTCGTGGAAGAGGAAGAGGCTTTGATGCAGAATAAAGGCCAGCTTCCTTCTGATGAAGCGCTGATCACGGCAAAGAAAGATGGATTTTCCGATAAATATCTGAGCCAGATTCTGGAAGTTCCGGAAGAAGACATCCGGAACAAGCGAATCAGTCTCGGCGTGGAAGAGGCATGGGAGGGCGTTCATGTAAGCGGTACCAAGGACAGCGCATATTACTACTCCACCTACAATGCCGAAGATAAGAATCCGGTAAATAATGACAAGCCGAAGATCATGATCCTCGGCGGCGGACCGAACCGCATCGGACAAGGAATTGAGTTTGATTATTGCTGTGTACATGCGTCCCTTGCACTGAAGAAGCTTGGATTTGAGACGATCATTGTCAACTGTAATCCGGAAACTGTTTCTACGGATTATGATACCTCTGACAAACTGTATTTTGAGCCGCTTACACTGGAAGATGTACTCAGCATTTACAAAAAAGAGAAACCGGTCGGTGTAATCGCACAGTTCGGAGGCCAGACACCGCTGAACCTGGCTGCGGACCTGGAGAAAAATGGTGTGAAGATTCTCGGAACTGCTCCGTCTGTAATCGATATGGCAGAAGACCGGGATTTGTTCCGTGCAATGATGGAGAAGCTTGAGATCCCGATGCCGGAGTCCGGAATGGCGGTTACGGTAGACGAAGCACTCGCTATTGCTGAAGAAATCGGTTATCCGGTAATGGTACGTCCTTCCTACGTACTCGGCGGACGTGGAATGGAAGTCGTTTATGACGCAGAAAGTATGGTAGAATATATGCAGGCTGCAGTCGGTGTGACACCGGACAGACCGATCCTGATCGACCGTTTTCTCGGACATGCAACCGAATGCGAAGCCGATGCAATCAGCGATGGAACCCATGCATTTGTTCCGGCAGTTATGGAGCACATCGAACTTGCAGGTGTACACTCCGGTGATTCTGCATGTATCGTTCCATCTAAATACATTTCCGAAGAAAATGTACAGACGATCAAGGAATACACCAGAAGGATCGCAGAAGAAATGGGTGTCCGCGGCCTTATGAATATGCAGTATGCGATCGAGAACGGCAAAGTATATGTGCTCGAAGCAAATCCTCGCGCATCCCGTACGGTACCGCTCGTATCCAAAGTATGCAACATCCGTATGGTGCCGCTGGCCATCGATATCGTGACATCCGAACTGACCGGAAGACCGTCACCGGTACCGGCACTGAAAGAGCAGAACATTCCGTATTACGGAGTCAAAGAAGCCGTATTCCCGTTCAATATGTTCCAGGAAGTTGACCCGGTACTCGGACCTGAAATGCGGTCTACCGGAGAAGTGCTCGGACTCTCCAGATTTTACGGAGAAGCCTTCTTCAAAGCACAGGAAGCTACCCAGACCAGACTTCCTCTGGAAGGCACTGTACTGATCTCCGTAAATGATAAGGACAAACCGGAAGTTGTCGATTTGGCACGTGAATTTACAGAAACCGGCTTCAAGATCATCGCTTCCAGACACACCTGCGAACTTCTTCGCGAAAACGGAATCGAGGCGGAGATGATCAACAAGCTGCAGGAAGGAAGACCGAACATGCTGGATCTGATCACAAACGGAAAGATCGATCTGATCGTGAATACCCCGATCGGAAAAGACCGGATCTGGGATGACAGCTACCTGCGAAAAGCGGCAATCAAGAAGAAAGTACCGTACATGACGACAATTGCGGCAGCAAAGGCAACCGTAAGCGGAATCAAATCCATGAAGAAGCAGGGATGCGGAGAAGTCAGATCCCTTCAGGAACTTCACTGTATGATTCATGATAAATAAATAGATAGTATAAAGGTATCGGTAGTTTTACTGATACCTTTTTTCTGCTATAATTAGTTCCGGACTATATGAAAAAGGATGGTAAAATATGAAAATTACGTTACTTACAGTAGGTAAAATAAAAGAAAAATACTTGAAAGACGCAATCGCAGAATATTCAAAACGGCTGAGTAAATATTGCAAGCTGGAAATCATCGAAGTGGCAGATGAAAAAACTCCGGATAATGCAAGTGAAGTTGTAGAAAATGTAATACGGGATAAAGAAGGAGAAAGACTTCTGAAATATGTCAAAGATGATGCATTTGTGATTACGCTAGAAATTAAAGGGAAAATGATGACTTCTGAGGAATTGGCAGAGAAGATCGATACTCTGGGAATACGCGGAGTCAGTCATATTATGTTTATTATCGGCGGGTCGATCGGACTCGGGGAAGATGTGATAAAACGGTCGGATTTTGCGCTTAGTTTTTCGAAAATGACGTTTCCGCATCAATTGATGAGGGTGATTCTGCTGGAGCAGATTTACCGGAGCTACAGGATTATTTCGGGGGAGCCGTATCATAAATAATAGCGAGAAAATCTACTATAAAATTTGATTATACTGCCCAATCCTTGTCAGGTTTCTCCCTCTTTTTTGTACATTTTACACCTTGTTATTTAAAAAAATGAGACTATAATAGAGAATGTTAAAAGATTAACAAGCGAGGAGGCATTTGTAATGGCAAGACTTAGAATGATGCGTGCACCACAGAAATATGTGCAAGGAAGAGATGCTCTTTTCAAATTTCATGAAGAGATGAAAGAACTGGGAGATAAATGGTTATTTATCTGTTCAAAAAGTGGGCATAAGATGTGCCATGACAAAATTGAAAAGAGTTTTGATGGAACGGAGGATCTTCGCGTTTATGAAATCTTCGGTGGAATTTCCAGTACCGGTGAGATTGAAAGAATGCGTAAACTCGTAAAAGAGAATGGAATCAATGTTGTTGTGGGTGTTGGTGGAGGATCAGCAATCGATACTGCAAAAGCTACAGCATATTATGAAAAATTACCTGTTGTGATTGTTCCTACCGTGGTAGCAACGGATGCTCCTTGCACAGGACTTTCCGTAATATATAACGATGATGAAACGTTTAACAGTTATTTGTTCTATCCAAAGAATCCGGAAGCTGTCATTGTAGATAGTGATATAATTGCAAAAGCACCTGTGAAATTCCTGGTTGCAGGTATGGGGGATGCACTTGGTACTTATTTTGAAGCAAGAGCATGTGAAAGAACAGATGCGCCAAGCCTTGAATTTGGCGGAATTACCAGATCTGCAATGGCGCTCTGCAAGCTTTGTTATGAGACATTGAAAGAATATGGAGCAGCAGCAAAACATGCATGTGAGAATCAGGTAGTAACCCCTGCGTTGGATGCAATTATTGAGGCAAATGTATATTTGTCAGGTGTGGGCGCTGACAACGGAGGACTTGCAGTAGCCCATTCATTTTACAATGGTCTAACAGCACTTGGAGGACACAGTGCACCGCATGGTAATTGTGTTGCATTTGGAACGTTGGTACAGCTTGTCCTGGAAGGTGCTTCAAAAGAAGAGTTCAAAGAAGTACAGGATTTTTGCCGGGAAGTAGGACTTCCGGTTACGCTGGAAGAAATTGGAGTGACTACCAAAGAAGAAATCAAAGTAATTGCAGAAAAATCTTGTGTGGAAGGAGAATCCATCCATAATATGGTAGCAGATGTTACTCCTGCACAGCTTTATGATGCGATTGTTGTGGCTGATTCTTTGGGAAGAGCGGTATTGCAGAAGAATTAATTGAAAGAAATACAGACGAAAAGAGAGGAAGCGCATTCAATATCATTAAGTAAAGATATTGGGGCTGCGCTCCCTCTTTTTTCTCTGTTTTCAGCATTACAGAGGCGTGTGGCTATGAGTAACTTTACATAAAGATATGATTATATATAGATATATTCTATATATAAATAGAAATTAATAATTGGACTATAGAGTGCCGTAATGATATGATTTTTTATGACAAAAAATAATCATAAAGGAGATTAAAGGAATGGAGAAAAAATTCAACACAAAAGAAGTTGTCATTGTAGCTATGGTTGCTGCTGTAATTGGAGTAATTTATACATTGCTCGATTACGCTTATATGCCACTATCTGCTGTATTAGGAACTGTATTCATGGAACTTACGTTCGGTATTTATTTGCTTTCTGCTTCAGTGCCTATGTATCTGGTAAGAAAACCTGGGTTTGCTATTTTTGGGGGCCTTGTAACGGCTGGTGTTAACCTTTTACTTGGAAGTCCATATGGCTTACAGTTGGTTCTGGCAGGACTTTTGCAGGCAATCGGAATGGAAATTGCATATGCAATTGGAAAATATGACGGATCCATTAAAACAATGGTAATTGGTTCTATTCTTTCCGCAATATTGGTATTATGCAGAGATACATTTTTCTGGAATTCACCATGGGGCTATGGAATTACAGTTGCTATCGGAGTAGTTGTTGTTCGTTTGTTAAGCGCAACAGTTATCGGAATTCTTTTAGTTAAGATAATCGCTGCAGCATTACAGAAAACAGGAGTATTAAAAGGATTTGCATGTGTAAAATAGAGAATACAACAAATAAAAAAATTCTTGAATTACAAAATGTGACTTACACGTATGAAGGAGAGAAGCTTCCAGTTTGGAAGTTTCTCTCTTGTGCCTTTTTTGAAGGAAAAATACATGCAATTAGTGGCCCAAGTGGGTGCGGTAAAAGTTCTATTTTGTATTTGATTAATGGATTAATTCCACACATGTATGAAGGAAAACTGGAAGGAAAGATTCTCTTGGATAATGAGAATATTACAGATATGCTTCCGCGATATCGTTGTGAGAAGATTGGGTTTGTAATGCAGAATCCGGAAAGTCAGTTTTGTACTTTTACAGTAGAGGAAGAATTAGCATTTGGAATGGAAAATCTAGGTGTTTCACAAGAAAAAATGGGAACCAGAATCAAGGAAGTGCTGAAATATATTGGAATGCAAGGGTATGAAAAAACGGAATTAGACAACTTATCTGGTGGTCAAAAACAGAAGATCGCCATTGCTTCCGTTCTTGTTACAAAACCGAAAGTACTTCTTTTAGATGAGCCGACAGCAAATCTTGATCCGGAAAGCAGAAGGCAGATTTTTGATCTTATTGTAAGATTATCAAAGCAGGAAAATATTACAGTAATTATTGTCGAACACAATATTATGGAAATCATTGATGAAGTGGATTATTTTTACGCTCTTGATAAAGAAGGAAACTTAGAAATAAACTGTCAAAAAGGTGATTCGAAAGTTCTTGATTGGAAGAAAAAGAATTCTTTTGATTTTGAAATAAAAATAAAATCATCTATTATAAGAAAAGAATCCCCGATTGTTGAAATCAATAATCTTGCATTTGCTTATCCTATACCGGGAAAGAAAAAAGAAAAAGGAAAGGCCATTATAAAGGATTTTAATTTAAATATTTATAAGAATGAGCTTCTTGCTATTGTAGGGGAGAACGGTGTAGGAAAATCAACTCTTATGAAATTGATTTTTAAAGTGAATACGCCGGATAGTGGAACAGTGTCTATTTTGGGAAAACAATTAAAAGCTTATAAAAATAAAGAATTGTACAACAAAATCGGTTTAGTTTTTCAGAATCCGGAGAACCAATTTGTCACCAATACTGTTTGGGATGAAATGATGTTCAGCCTAAAAAGAATAAAAATCTCTAAAGAAGAAAAAGAACAACTTGTGCAAAAAATGTTGGAACAATTTCATCTGGAAGAAGAAAAGGAAAAAAGCCCATTTGTTTTAAGCCAGGGACAGAAGCGACGATTGAGTGTTGCCAGTATGCTGCTTACAAATCAAGAAATTTTATTTTTAGATGAGCCTACATATGGTCAGGACTTTGAAAATAGGCAGGAACTTATGAAAGATATGGAGAAACTTCTCGAACGAGGAATAACGATCGTTATGATTACGCACGACTTACAGTTGGTAAAGCAATATGCGACAAGGGTAGTAGAAATCAAAAACGGAACGATTGTGAAAGATGTCTCTACGTCAGATTTTTTTGAGATTAACAGAGGATAAAATATGTTTGCTTATATTGAATTAGATTCGTTTTTACATCGTAGAAATCCAATGATTAAACTAGTTGTGATAGCATTTATGACGATTTTGGTGTGTTTATCATACTATCCGGTTTTTCCGATTCTAACGTTTATCTTGGCTTTTTTTACTATTTGGATCGGTGGAAGGATTCCAATCGACAATCTGATTAGAAGATTATTCATGTTTATTGTCATTAGTTTTTTATTTATGCTGTCAATGCTAATATTAAGAGGATTTGATAATGAACCAGGAATCATATTAACTTTAGGGATTCTTAAATGGACAGAAAAAGACATTGTGCATGCAATCACTTTGGGATTTCGAATTCTTGCACTTGTTACAATGTCTATGGGATTTGTATTAACAACTCGTCCACGAGATTTAGTACTTAGTCTGATTATGCAATGTAAAATATCAATTCTTCATGGATATGCAACAATGGCAACCTATCGGTTCCTTCCAGAACTTCAGTCTCAGGTTGACACGATTCATTTGGCACAAGAAATCAGGGGGATTCCGTGGAATAAAGGCATTATTTCGAGATTTTCTTCCCCCTTCAGAGTAGCACTTCCCCTGTTTTGTGTTGCTGCAAGAAGAGGAGAACGAATAGCTTGTGCAATGGAAAGCCGTGGACTAGGAAGAGAGAATGAACGTACGTTTTATAAAAAAATCTGTATCGATAAAACAGACTGGATATTTTTAGCCGTATCGGTATTGATATATGCTGCAATTGCATTTATTTTGATGAAATTGGATTTATTTAAGTTTAATATTGCATCAATAAAATAAAGGAGGATCATAAACTATGCCATACAATCATCCAAACATAAAATATGGATTACCACATGAAGAATATCCAAGAGAAAGAATCAATGAGTGTATTGATTCTTTAAAAGAAGTCATTGATTTGAAAAGAGAACCGGTTGGAATCACGCTTCTTTTTACAAAAGAAGACTATGAAGAATACCCAATTGAAGAAACAACTGTTGCAACTACATATTGCGTTATGGTAAAGCAGGCGGTTGTTCAGGAGAAAGGGATAAAATGTAGATTAGAGCATCATAAATGCGATGGTGCAACAACGGCTTTTGCATTGGAGGAGAGTACAGAGAAAATTGAAAGCGGTATGGAGTATTTCTCTTATAATTTATATTCATCAGTAGCAGTAGCGAGAAGAATGCGTGAAGGAATAAAGAGCCTTCATAGAATGCCTGTTTCCACATATGGGCTTGCGATTGTACCACTTCGAGAGTGCACAAGAACACCGGATGTTATTATTGTAATGACGAACAGTTTGCAGACGATGCGATTGATTCAGGGTTATGAGTATTTCACAGGCAAGAAACCAATGATCGATATGGGGGCAATGCAGGGAATGTGTTCTGAACTGACAGTATCTCCATACCTTACAGGTGAAATGAATGTAAGTGTTTTATGTCCAAGTACCAGAATGCTTTGTAAATGGGATGAAAATGATATGGGAGTGGGAATACCGTTTGAATTGTTTGAAATGATTACGGAAGGTGTCGTGGCAACGAAACCAAATTACTAAAAACTAATCTGCAAAATCAAATGGAATGGGGCTGTCGGGATATCCGACGCCCCATCTACGCTTCACTAATTTATCGAAAATTTAAAATTTCAGAAAAAAACAGGAACTATTTATTTTTTTTCATGGTAAAGCTTCCGGTACTTACTTTAAATGCATTCATAATATTTCTAAAGCTTGCAACCGCAGTGAGCAGATAACCGATAATCAGATCACCGTAATAACTTCCCATCAAATCAGATTCAATCAGAACATCTTTCATGCTGACGTATGCATCAAAAAATGTAATATCATAATCTGCCTTGAATACATCATATATTTCCCACGACCAGGAAACATTATTTGCAAAATAAATCATGACGATCATAATAATTACGGAACCTATGACCCCTTTCTTATCCAGACGTCCGCCAAGAAGTTCATATCCTTTCATAGCACAGATTCCGATGACCGCACCTGCTATTCCTGCAATGTATCCGAGCTTATAGATCAGTACCCACAGAATACAGCCAAGAAGCGAACCCAGAAAAGCTCCAACAAGACCGGCTACAAGATTACTTTTCCGTGCAATGACAGACTGCTGATTTTGCCGGAGCGAATCCAGAACTTCATCCTTGCATTTCTGACAAAGATTATGTGGCCTGTCATTAATCTCATAACAATCTACAGGTTCTGCGAATGTTCCGCAGTACTCACATCCTGAGGTATATTGATTGCTAATTAGATAATCAATTACAGGATTGATGAATGTATTCAATATGTCCGGAGCATTTTTAGAATGTGCAGGTCCTTTGAATTGCAACAGAAGATACTTATCATATGCAGTTGCTTCTGTGATGAGCACTGATGATTGGCTGATCCTGCAGGAAAACTATAATCCAGAACAGAACCTAAAATATGAAAGTCTGTTTACCATCTATTACCGCGAATGAGAGTCCTGGTGAAAGTGGCATTTATATGGAGGTGGAAACCAGAAACAGGCATTTTCACGTGGGAGTCGGATGCTTTATAGAAGCGTATTGTGATGGAAAAAATATACTTCGTAACCGTATATTCCATGCTTTTGGAGAACAGGCAGTTGAATTTGCGGATTTTAAAGCAGAAGAAGGAAGATGTGTGGAACTTGTAAAATTCGTTTCCATGTATACGGAAATGGGCTGTCCGGAAGAAACGCTGCAGGAAGCAGTTTATAGAGAACTGAGTGGATTTGAGAAAGAGGGATATAGTGCAGAACTTTCCCGCCATTTAGAAGTATACGAGCGCATGTGGCAGCAGGCAGATGTACGAATTGTAGGTGACTGGGAGCTGGATCGGGCAGTCCGTTTCAATATTTTCCATTTGATGAGTACGGGAAATAAACGATGTGATCGTGTAAATTTGGGAGCCAAGCTGCTGTCAGGCGAAGAGTACGGCGGACATGCTTTCTGGGATACAGAACTTTTTATGCTTCCTTATTTCGCCTTTGTTTTTCCGAAAACGGCACAAAATCTAGAGAATTACCGATTTCATCTGCTGGATGCGGCCCGGGAAAATGCAGTTAAAAATGGTTTTAGGGGCGCACAGTATCCCTGGGAGTCCGCAGATGACGGTACGGAGCAATGCCCGGACTGGACGATCGAATCGGACGGGAACTGTACCCGATGCTATGTGGCGGTTTATGAGCACCATGTGACGGCAGCGGTTGCATACGGAATTTACAACTATGCAAAAATAACCGGTGATCAGGAATTCTTGTTTTCAAAAGGAGCAGAGATTCTGACAGAAACAGCAAGATTCTGGACAAGCCGATATAACTACATACCAGAGAAAAACCGCTACGATATTCTTCAGGTTACCGGACCGGATGAATGGCATGAACCGGTTGATAACAATGTTTATACAAATTATTTGGCACGATGGAATCTTCGTTATGTCATTTCCCTTGTGCGTAAAATGATAAATGAAGATCGGGAAGCGTACATTTCGCTTATTCAGAAAACCGGCCTTACAGATGACGAAATCGAATTCTGGGATCGGGTGCAGCAGAATCTGTATCTTCCAAAAAAAGAAGGGACCAGACTTCTGGAGCAGTTTGAAGGATATTTTGATTTGGAAGAAGTGCTGATTGAAGAGTATGATGAGAATGACTGGCCAATCCGGCCGAAAAAGCTGAATGAAATGAGCAAGAGTCAGACTCAAATCATCAAACAGGCAGATGTGGTTATGCTTCTATATCTCATGGGGCAGGAGTTCGACAAGGAAACGTTGAAGGAAAACTATGATTATTATGAGAAACGCACACTGCACGGATCGTCCTTAAGCCCAAGTATTTACGCCATAATGGGACTTAGAACAGGAGATACTTCCAAAGCGTATCGCTATCTGCGAAGATCTGCATTTATCAATCTTCTGGATTTGCAAAAGAATACGAGAGAAGGGATTCATGCGGCTAATACCGGTGGAGTATGGCAGACAGTTGTTTTTGGGTTTGCCGGTGTATCGGTAGAAGAAGATGGAGTCCTAAGCATTTCTCCAAAGATGCCGGAAGAATGGGAGTGTCTTACGTTCCGGCTTCATTATCGAGGTGCCTGGCTGGAGATCATTGTGAATCATGATAATCATGTGAAGGTGACGAAATTGGACGGTGATCCGATTGCTGTGCGCATAAATGGGGTTGCTCACGAAATGTAAGAAAATATAGAAATGAAATGTCAAAGCTGACTGCCCGTGGAATTAAGAGAGATCATATACGTTGTTATGGATTTGCATTTCAGGGGAAGAAGGTTTTTAATGGGAAATAGATTTTTTCATAACTATATGGATTTATATCTTTTTTCGAAATATTGATAGACATTATCTATAAATGGAAGTGTATATTACTATTACCAATTGGACTCTTTATAGGAATCGTGATAGCATAGAGCAGATGGAGGTATAACATGAAAAGACTGTTAATTGTATCACATTGTATTCTGAATACTGCGTCCAAAGTGGCAATGGATGAAAAAGAGCTTCAAGAGGAATACAGACTTAGACGTACCTTGATGACAAAGGTAATGGAAGACGATATTCAACTTTTGCAGCTCCCCTGCCCGGAATTCATCCTGTATGGCTCAAGAAGATGGGGACACGTAAAAGATCAGTTTGATCATCCGCATTTTCGTAAAGAATGCCGCAAGATGTTAGAACCGGTTCTCATGCAGCTGGAGGAATATCTAAGATATCCGGATGAGTACCAGGTGCTGGGAATCGTATCTGTGGATGGAAGCCCAAGCTGCGGTTATGGTCTTACCTGCAGGGGAAACTGGGGCGGAGAATTATCCGGAAATATGGATGAAGTTTCAGTTAAGGTGGGTACTTGTAAAGGCGTGAAGGAACCGGGAGTATTGATGGAAATTCTGGAAAAAGAATTAAAAGAACGGGAACTTCAGGTACCGATTTACAATATGAAAGATACAATTCAGTTGTTAGACTCCGTTTCTGGTAAGGAAACAAGCAAAAAGAATTGTTGAAAAAACCAGAACAGTAACATACATCTATAGGATGAGAAAGAAGGAGAAACAACTATGAAAAACAGAAAAGTGTATGTAACAGCATTTTGCGGAGTGTGTGTGGCGATGAATATCGTTCTCGGTATCATTACAGCAGCACTTGGAATTCCGCTGTACCTTGATACTTTGGGAACGGTTCTTTCTGCAGCGATTCTTGGACCGGTTCCGGGTATGATCGTGGGATCATTAAGCAATATTATTACAGGACTTATGTACAGTGTTACAGATATTCCGTTCTTCCTTGTAAATATGGCGGTAGGTCTGGTCGTTGGTCTTGTTGCCAAGAAGTTCACATGGTCTATTATCCCGGCAATTGTAACAGGTCTTGCATTAAGTGTGATCTGTCCTGCAATCGGAACACCGATCGGTATTTATGTATATGGTGGTCTGAACGGTTCTGTATCAGATATGCTAGTTACAGCATTAGTACAGGGAGGAAAGAGTATTTTCCAGGCATCATTCCTGAGAAATATCGCTTCTAACCTGATTGATAAGGTTGGAACCTGTATTATCGGCTGGGCACTGATTAAGGCAATGCCGGCGCGATTCCTGGATAATTTCAAAAAAGAGCAGTAAGGAATAAGAATGATTAAGATAAAAGACTTAATACACAAATATACAGTATGGGAGTCCGAAACCGAAAAAAGCAAAAAGACAGTATTGGATGGGATATCATTAGATATCCCATCCGGTCAATTTGTGGCAATATTAGGTGCAAATGGTTCCGGTAAATCGACGCTTGCCAAACATCTGAATGTGCTTCTGTTACCGGATGAAGGAACGGTCTGGATTGATGGAAAGAAAACGGAGGACAGAGCAGCTTTATGGGAAATTAGAGAAAAAGTCGGTATGGTTTTTCAGAATCCGGACAACCAGATCATCGGAACCAGTGTGGAAGAAGATGTGGCGTTTGGGCCGGAAAATAAGAATCTGGAACCGAATGAGATCCAGAAAAGAGTGACAACCAGTCTGAAAGAAGTCGGACTTCTTGAAAAGAGAAAAGCCTCTCCTTTCCGGTTGTCGGGAGGGCAGAAGCAGCGGGTTGCCATTGCCGGTGTTCTGGCAGGTCTGCCAAAATGTATTGTTCTAGATGAACCGACAGCCATGCTTGATCCGAAATCCAGAAAAGAAGTTTTACAAGTGGTACATGAATTAAATAAACAAAAAGGAATAACCGTGATCCTGATCACCCATCATACGGATGAGGTAGTAGATGCAGATCAGATTATTGTGATGGACAAGGGACACATTATAAAAAAGGGAACTCCAACAGAGATTTTTCAGGATCTGGAGCTGCTTCGAAGCGTAAAAATGGATGTGCCACAGGTGACGGAACTTGCGCAAAGACTCTATCAGGACGGTGTTCCCCTGGAACTTCCGGTTCTGACGGAGGAACAGTTTTTGGAACAGATGATGAAAATAAAGAACCATATGGAAGGGGGAATCCGAAAATGATGGAAGTAAGAAATCTCACATTTACATATGGGAAGAAGACTGTAAATGAATGCAAGGTTCTGGATGATATTTCGTTTGAAATCAGAGAAGGAGAATTGATTGGCCTGATTGGCTCTTCAGGATCTGGGAAAACAACATTGATCAAACATTTGAATGGACTTTTGAAAGCTGATTCTGGAGATATTCTGTTTCATGGACAAAGTATTTACGATAAAAAATATGTATTATCTAAATTGAGGAAAGAGGTTGGTCTTGTTTTTCAATATCCCGAACAACAGCTTTTTAAAAACACGGTACTTGCGGATGTCAGTTTCGGCCCGCTGAATATGGGATTGTCGCACGAAGATGCGGAAAAATCGGCAAAAGAGAGTCTGGAACTGGTCGGAATTGATTCGGACTATTACTATGTAAGTCCTCTTGAATTATCCGGAGGACAGAAGCGCTGTGTCGCCATTGCAGGTGTTCTTGCGATGAACCCGAAGATTCTTGTTATGGATGAGCCTGCTGCCGGACTGGATCCGGGGACCCGCAGGAGTATTTACCAGCTGGTAGAAAGAATCAAAAAGGAGCGGCAGATTGCAGTTGTTCTTGTGTCTCATCATATGGAGGATGTGGCAGAATATGCGGATAGAGTGCTTGTGCTTCATGATCACAGGCTTGTAAGACAAGGAACGGTCAGAGAGATTTTCAACCAGATTGATTATCTGAAAAGCATTGGAATCGGTGTACCTCAGATCACAGATGTTACAGAGAAACTTCGTCTGTCCGGTTTTCCGATTGAACATGCGGCTATTACTGTGGATGAGGCTGAAAAAATGATTCTCGAAGTGCTTCAAAAAAGGAAAGGAGAGCGCAGATGATACGAGATATTACGATCGGACAGTATTATGCAAATACCTCGGTTGTCCATAACATGGATCCCCGTACAAAATTGATGGGGGTACTGGTTTATGTGCTTACTCTTTTTCTGGTGAAAAACCCCCTTCTGTACCTGGTATATCTTGGAATTGTTTTCGTATTATATCACGTTTCAAAGGTTCCGCTTTCATTTATGCTGAAAGGACTGAAGGGGATAATAATTCTGCTGATTTTTACGTTCTGCTTTCGCTTGATTTGTACACCAGGGAATGTAGTAGCAAAGTTCTGGATTTTTCAAATCACGGAAGAAGGAATCATAAAAGCCATCAGCCTTACCTCCAGAATCGCGTTAATGATTCTGGGTGCATCTTTGTTATCCTATACAACAACACCAAAGGAGATGGCAGATGGACTGGAAAAAGCACTTTCTGGATTGGAGAAGTTTCATATACCGGTGCATGACATGACGGTGATCGTCATGATTGCGTTTCGCTTTATTCCGATTCTTCTGGAAGAGATCAACGTTCTTATGGATGCTCAGGCGGCCCGGGGTGTAGAATTTGAAAAATGCTCTGTTTTGAAAAAGTGTAAAAATGTGCTGACGCTTCTGATGCCATTATTCATGTCAACAGTAAGAAGATCATCTGATCTGGCGATGGCGATGGAAGCAAGAGGATATTCCGGAGATAAGCCAACTTCTAAAATGTACCCGTTGGTGTATCAAAAGCGGGACAGGATTGCATATGTTGTTTTGTTCTTCTTTGCTGTTCTGATGACCAGCTTACGAATCTGTCACGTCTGATCGAGTAATGATTCCAATTGGACAATCTTGAAACTCTGTAGTAAGATGAGAGTTAGAGGCAGTAAAACACGGTGTATTTTGTTTGAAGGAGCATCTGTATTATGAGAGAAAATTATCTTAGTATTGGAGAAATGGCCCACATTAATAACACAACAGTCCCGACACTCCGATTATATGATTCGCTTGGACTATTAAAACCATACTATACCGATCCAGAAACCCATTACCGATACTATGATATCAAACAAAACGCCCGCTTTGACATGATTCAGTATATGAAAGAACTGGGGATGGAATTAAAGGAAATCCGGGAAGTCCTGGATTCGGAAGATTTGCGTAAGATTGAATCGGTTCTTATCAGGAAAAGAGAACAGACCATACAGGATATCGAACATTTGAAAATCCAGCGAGATGCAATCGATCGAGCCATCGGCAGTATTGAAAGATACAGCAAATCTCCAAGCAGGGGAACGATCACATTGGAATATATACCGGCCAGGCGGATCTATTCGATGGAAACGGATGTAAATTTCTATGATCATGATATCGATACATATGAAAAAATTCTCAAGCAATTAAAACATAAACTGATCGATCATGACGTCCCGCCGGTTTATTATTGCAATGCCGGTACTCTTATGAAAAAAGAAGATTTCATCCGGAAGCAATATATTTCCAATAAGATTTTTGTATTTGTAGATGAGCATTTTCCATTGATTCATCAGACAGAAGTGATAGAAAACAATATGTATGCCTGCATTTATCTGGATGAGTTTGATTCAGAAAAAGAGTATGCCGAGCTGCTGCTTAGACATTGTAAAGATGAGCAGTTTGAAATTACAGGTGATTATATTTGTGAAGTGCTTACAGAGTTTAACGTTTTTGATTGTGAAAAAAGGTCCATGTATCTGCGCCTGCAGGTTCCTGTAAGTTTCTCAAAATAGTACAAAAATAATTAATAAAATAATTTTAGAAGCCTCCTTGACTCTCACCTTGCATGAGACGATATCATGTAAGTAAGTTAATAAGTGATGAACAATCAATCAAAGGAGGTTTTTCTTATGGAAAAAATTAAAGTTGTTCAGTATGGTTGTGGTAAGATGAGTAAATACACGCTTCGTTATCTTTACGAAACAGGCTGTCAGATCGTAGGTGCCATTGACACGAATCCGGCTATTGTAGGAATGGACGTAGGCGATTATGCAGGACTTGGAATCAAAACAGGAGTTTTGATCAGTGATAAAGCAGACGAAGTGCTCGATAATACGGATCCGGATATTGCGGTTGTGACTTTGTTCAGTCTGGTGAGTGACTGCTTCCCGCATTATATGAAGTGTCTGGAAAGAGGAATTAGTGTCATTTCCACCTGTGAGGAAGCTACTTATTGTTGGACGACTGATCCGGTTCGTGCAAATCTTCTTGATGTAACAGCAAAAGAACACGGATGTACATTTGTAGGAAGTGGTATGGAAGATATTTTCTGGGTAAATATGGTAGGCATGGTTGCCGGAGGGTGTCATAAGATTGAGAAAATTGAAGGTGCTGTAAGTTATAATGTAGAAGATTACGGACTTGCACTTGCAAAAGCGCATGGAGTAGGACTGACTCCGGAAGAATTTGAAAAGCAGATCGCTCATCCGGAAGAAATCGAACCTTCTTACGTATGGAATTCAAACGAAGCCCTCGCTTCCAAGATGGGATGGACGATCAAGAGCCAGACACAGAAATGCGTTCCGTATTTCCATGACAGTGATCTGTATTCATCTACGCTGGGTGATACCATTCCGAAAGGAAACTGTATTGGAATGGCTGCAGTTGTAACAACCGAGACATTCCAGGGACCGGTCATCGAAACCCAGTGCATTGGTAAAGTCTATGGACCGGATGATGGAGATATGTGTGACTGGAAGATTACCGGCGAACCGGATACAGAATTTCATGTTGTGAAACCGGCAACCGTTGAACACACCTGTGCAACAATTGTAAATCGTATTCCGTCTGTATTACGTGCACCGTCCGGACTGGTAACAATGGATCAGCTGGAGGAGATTGCATATCCTACTTATCCGATGGAATTCTATTTGAACAAATAAACCATAAATGAAAAATCACCACCATATCAGAGCTTATACTCGGAAATGGTGGTGATTTTTTTGCAAAATTCTGTTACAATGCAAAAGAAAGATAAAGATAAAGGCAGGTATACATACCAATGAAGATTATCATTTCCCCTGCAAAACAGATGAAAGAGAATCACGATTTTATGGCAGCCACCTCACTCCCTGTGATGCTAGACCGCACGGAACGAATTCTCCGTCAGATGAAACAGTTTGACCGGGCAGAATTGAAGAAGCTCTTCCGCGCAAATGACAAGATTACGGAAGAGAATTTCCAGCGTTACCAGAATATGGATCTTAGAAAAGGCCTGACACCGGCTGTCCTTTCGTATAATGGACTTGCATTCAACAACATGGCGCCGCAGGTCTTTACGGACGGGCAGTGGGAGTATGTAAAGAAGAATCTGAAAATTCTAAGTGGGTTTTATGGAATATTGAATGCAACTGACGGTGTCGTCCCCTATCGTCTGGAAATGCAGACAAGAGTTGGAATTGACGGAGCTAAGGATTTATATGATTTCTGGGGAGACAGTCTTTACCGGAGAATTGCGGATGAAGTGAGAGAGGATGTATCAGAGGGAATAGAACCGATCATCCTGAATCTTGCATCAAAAGAATACAGTCAGGCTGTGGAACCGTTTGTTGAAGCAAATATCCGATTTGTCACATGCGTCTTTGCAGAGTATTCCGGTGATAAATTGATCACCAAAGGAACGAAAGCGAAGATGGCAAGAGGTCAGATGGTCGCTTTTCTCGCGAATGAACATGCACAGGATCTGAATGTCGTGAAGCAATTTTCTGGTATGGGGTTCCGGTATAGTGAAGAACATTCTTCAGAAAAAGAAATGATGTTTATTCAAGTTTAGTTAAAGCTCTGCAATTGTTAACTTTTATAGAATTACAGGTTGACAATCAGCCCGCGTTTGTATATACTGTGAACATACAAAAAGAAATGGAGGCATATTGATATGCAAAAATCAAAATTATCAGTTCAGGATATATGCAGTATTGCAATCATGGCGGCGCTGACGGCGGTTATGGCACAGATTTCGATTCCGATGCCGATGGGGGTTCCGATGACGATGCAGACCTTTGCGATTACACTTGCCGCTGTCATCCTTGGATCTAAAAAAGGTGCACTTTCCATTCTGGTCTATGTACTGATGGGAGCAGTGGGAATTCCGGTATTTGCGGGATTCAGTGGTGGAATCCAGAATTTGATCGGACCGACAGGCGGATTCATCATTTCCTTCCCAATCATGGCATTTATTATCGGAATCGGAGTGGAACACAAAGATAAAAAAGGAATGTTTACGTTGATGCTGATTCTTGGAACGGTTTCCAATTATGTTGTTGGCGTTATCATGTTCTGTATCATTGCGAAAGCGCCGGTATGGACAGGAATTTCAGCCTGTGTTCTTCCGTTTATTCCTACGGCGATTATTAAGGCGGTTCTTGCATCTGTGCTTGGACTTCAGATTCATAAAAGACTGGGAGCGGCATTACAATGGAATTAAGACCACATCATTTATTATGCACGCAGGCATATAGCGGGAAAGGGTACAACGAGGAAAATGACACCGGAAATGCTGGAGGACATCTGTGAGGGGTGCAGCTGGTATCCGGTCAGTGCATGCCGTAGAATTCTTGTGGGAAAAATGTCGAAAGATAGAATCATAAATTAAGCCGGGGACATGATTTTGGAATAGAATCATGTCTCTTTTTCTTATATATAAAAATTTATAGAGATTTTATGTGACTATGGTAAAAGAAAATGATAGAATAATGTCAGTATAAAAAATGAATAAGGCAGGTTATAACAGGATGGACAGTGAACTTAGATTCGCAATCCTTATTGATGCGGATAATATTTCAGATAAATATATTAAGACGATACTGGACGAGACAGCGAACAGCGGTATCGCCACATATAAGAGAATTTATGGAGACTGGACGAGCCCGAGGCTTGCATCATGGAAGAATGTACTTCTGGAGAATTCAATTATACCGATGCAGCAGTACAGCTATACTACCGGCAAGAATTCGACCGATTCGGCGATGATCATCGATGCGATGGATATTCTGTATTCCGGAAATGTAGACGGGTTCTGTATTGTATCGTCAGACAGTGATTTCACCCGTCTTGCTTCGAGACTGAGAGAGTCTGGTATGCAGGTGATCGGAATGGGAGAGGAGAAAACACCTCAGCCTTTCATTTCGGCATGCAATCAATTCAAGTATCTGGATCTGATCTGTGCCAGCCAGCAGGAAGAGGAAATGTGTGAAAAGGCAGACGACGCGAAGAGTACTGAGAAAGTTCATCAGAAATCTTCACAGAGCAAACGAAAGAAGAAAGACTTAAAGCGGGTACGAAGAACGATCAATGCAATCATCGAGAAGTTTTCTGATGATGAAGGGTGGATTTATACCGGGAAATTAGGAGATCAGCTTTCCAAGAGGATGCCGGATTTTGATGTACGTAATTATGGATTTTCCAAGCTCACACCATTTATTCGTTCTCTTGGGGATTATGAAGTTAAGAAATTACCTTTAGAAAATGGTCAAAAACAGATCTGCTGCAGAATCAAAACAGAGAAGCAGAAGAATGGAAAAGAAAAGGAGTGATTCATATGTTAGAGATTGTTTGTTTAATATGGCTGTGGCGTGTAAATGGTAAGAATGCCGCAGCAAATGGGCAGAGCCCGAGAAAATATCGTATTATGACACTTGCGCTATGGTTCGGAATGGAATTTACCGGATGCTTCGCAGGGGCGATCCTCATGGCTTTGTTGTTCCCGAATGATGATCCTTTCACAGGTGCGTTTATTTTAGGCTGTGTCGGAGCAGTGATCGGAGGATACATGTCTTATGTGGCAGCGAAGAATTCTCCGAAAGTGGATCAGACGTCACAGACATCCAATCCGTGGAATCAGGTACAGAACCAATGGAATCCTTCTCAGAATAACCAGGGCTATCGTTTAAACAGAGAGCCAAACGACCAGGATCAGGCGCAGAACCAGTGGAATCAGGCGCAGAATCCATGGGATGCCCAGCAGCAGAATGAAGCTGTAAAACAAAACCCGGTCAATGATGCCGACTGTCTGGAAATGCCGGCGACAATTCATATCATTTCAGAAAAGGGAGGATATGAGGGATGTCAGGATTCGTTTTTCCTTAACGGAAATCCGATCTGTATGCTAGGACCTGGAAGTGAGTATGCATTTTCGACGAATGTGAAAAAGAATACGATTACGATAGGAAGTCCGGTACAGCCCGCAGAAGACAGCGAACATTGTGTACGGTTCATCGCATCTGAGATGGGATATATTGAAATTCATACATCAGCAGGAAAAATGCTGCCGGAAAAATTCAAAAACTTCAAATAAAGCAGATATATAAAGCCAGTGACCAACATATATTTACAACAAAATGGTTAATGGCAGAACTATGAGACGGGAATCAGACCAGAATGGGAAAATGCTGGGATATCGAATTGCGGATGCGGCAAATATGCCGAAAGATGTTATGCTTGGTGTCCCCATAGTGACCATGACAGGGCAGTTGGAAGTAAACGTTGAGAATTATCGCGGGATTCTGGAGTATACAGATATCCTGATACGCATAAAGAGTAAATGCGGACAGATTAGGATCACCGGAAAAAATCTTCAGATTGCTTATTACACAAATGACGAGATGAAAATCACGGGACGAGTGGAGAAGGTTGAGTATCTATAGCAGAAAGGGCTGAAAAGTGTATGCTGATTGCCGTTTTACAATATATTTCCGGATATCTCAGAATCAGGGTGGAAGGATATTCGCCGGAGCGTTTCATCAATCTCTGCAGTTATCATGGAATCTATCTATGGAATTTAAAACCGTGCGGACACGCATACGAAATGAATATCAGTGTCCGTGGATTTCGCGAATTAAAGCCTGTTATACGCAAAACGAGAACGAAGGTTGTGATCATGGAGCGGGCAGGCTTTCCTTTTTTTTTACACAAATACCGAAAACGGAAGCTGTTTTTCGGTGGAATCTTCTTCTGTATTATCTTTGTTTATGTCATGTCGCTTTTTGTATGGAATATCCATATCGACGGGAATCTTTCGCGGACAGACGAGACCATGCTGGAATTTTTGGAATCAGAAGGAATCTACCATGGAATGTTAAAATCGAAAGTAGACTGTGACCAGATCGTTAGGGATATCCGGAAGGAATACGATAATGTAATCTGGGCGTCGGCATATGTAACCGGAACACGTCTCATGATCCGTGTGAAAGAAAATACAGACCGGGTCATGGAGGAAACAGAAGACTCTGAGCTGGATCGTGCAAATGGACAGCCGGCAGATATTATTGCGGAAAAGGACGGAATCATTCTTGAAATCATAACGCGGGAAGGTGTTCCAATGGTTCACGAGGGAGATTCGGTACAAAAAGGAGATATCCTTGTGAGTGGTACAGTTGAAATTCTTAATGATGCAAAAGAAGTCATTGGATATCAGTACCATCAGGCTGATGCTGATATTACTGCGCAAACAGTATATTCCTATGAAGACAGTCTGCCGATCACTTATGAGATAAAAAAAAGGACAGGAAATAAGAAATATGTATGTTGGATAGAAACGGATCAGTATTTATTCAAACTGGGAACCGGAAAGAATGAATTTGCACACAAAACATATACTACACTTGAGAAGCGTTTTTGTATTGGTGAACATTTCTGGCTTCCTGTCACTCTGGGCATGGATGTGATCGAGGAATATCAGCCGGTCAATAAAAAACATCAGGAAAAAGAGTATCAGGAAAAATTGTCTGCTGATTTTCAAAAATTCTGTCTTAATTTAGAGAAAAAAGGGGTTCAAATTTTGGAGAATAATGTTAAAATATACAGTGATACTGCGCGTGCATCTGCCAGGGGTACTCTGACACTTGCAGAAACAATTGGCTCGAAACACCTGACTGCAAAAAAGGAGCTGCCATCAAGTGATGCTAAAGATACGCAACAGGAAGGAAATTGAGATATGGGAATTCTTGAGACTGAAATCGAGATACCGGCAGAACACGAACGGAATGTCTTCGGACAGTTCGATGTTTTTGCCAAAAAGATAGAACGTACATTACATGTGACGTTAATCGCACGAGACGGAAAAGTGAAGATTCTTGGTGATGAGCGTAATGTAGAACGTGCAGAGAGGACACTTACCCAGCTTACAGAATTGTCTCGCCGCGGGAATGTTATACAGGAACAGAATGTAGACTATACCCTATCACTGACAATGGATGACAGCACCGAAAGTGTCCTGGAGATTGACAAAGATTTGATCTGTTATACACTTCAGGGTAAGCCGATCAAACCGAAAACGCTTGGACAGAAGAAATATGTAGATGCCATTCGGGAAGATATGATCACCTTTGGTCTGGGCCCTGCAGGAACAGGAAAGACTTATCTTGCGATGGCAATGGCAATCACCGCATTTAAGCAGAATGAAGTGGGCAGGATCATTCTGACGCGGCCTGCAATCGAAGCTGGTGAGAAGCTTGGCTTCCTTCCGGGAGATTTGCAGAGTAAGATCGATCCCTACCTGCGTCCACTTTATGACGCATTGTACCAGATCATGGGTGCGGAGAGTTTTCAGAAGAATTCGGAGAAAGGCTTGATCGAAGTTGCACCGCTTGCCTACATGCGTGGAAGAACACTGGATAATGCGTTTATTATTCTGGATGAGGCACAGAATACAACTCCGGCTCAGATGAAAATGTTCCTCACACGAATCGGTTTTGGCTCCAAAGTGGTGATTACCGGTGATTCGACACAGAAAGATCTTCCATCCGGTCAGACATCCGGTCTGGATGTGGCAATCAACGTAGTAAAGAATATCGATGGAATTTCCATCTGTCAGTTGACCAGCCGAGACGTTGTTCGGCATCCTCTGGTACAGAAGATCGTCAAAGCATATGAAGATTATGAACAGAAAACGGAACTTAAGAAAAAGAGAAGCAAGGACAGAAGGAAACGGTACGAAAGATGAGAATTTATTTAGAAAATGAAGGAGATCTGGAATTGGATCTCAATTATCAGGAAGTCGCCCAAAGAGTCGGGGATGCCGTCCTGGATTATGAACAGTGTCCGTATGAATCCGAAGTGGAGCTCCTTTTGACCATGGATGAAGAGATCCGTGAGATGAACCGGGAATTCCGGGATATAGACCGTGCAACAGACGTGCTCTCTTTCCCGATGATCGCATATGAGTCTCCCGCGGATTTTGCATTTCTGGAAGAAGATGAGAGTTGTTTTGATCCGGACACCGGAGAACTGATGCTTGGAAACATTGTCATTTCCAAACAGAAAGTGGTCGAGCAGGCAGAAGAATACGGACATACGGTCGAGCGGGAATATGCATTTCTTATCGCGCACAGTATGCTTCATTTACTGGGGTACGATCACATGGAAGAAGAGGAACGTGCGGTGATGGAGAAGAAACAGCGGGAAATTCTCGACGGACTGGGAATAACCCGATAATCTGGAAATGAGATAAATGAGGTGCTATATGGCAAAAAAGAAACAATCGAAAGGCGGAGGATTTCTTGCACAAGGAATCATCCTTGCATCGGCAGGTATCATCACAAAAATCATAGGTTTCATATACCGGATCCCGATGCTGAATTTTATGGGGCTCGATGGACAGGGATATTACGATATCGCTTTCCAGGTCTACACAATTGCTCTTACAATATCATCCTACAGCTTACCGCTCGCTGTTTCCAAGCTGGTTTCTGCCAGAATGGCAAAAGGAGAAAGAAAAAATGCATATCGTGTTTTCAAGGCAGCTATGCTTTTTGCCTTTGTGGCAGGAGGATTGATCACACTGGTCGTACTATTAGGGGCAGATACGATTGCAACAAATATTATGGGGGCGAAGCTCAGTTCCTATGCACTTAAGGTACTGGCACCCGGACTTCTGATCGTATCGATCATGGGTGTACTGCGAGGATATTTTCAGGGACTCGGAACCATGATTCCGACTGCACTTTCCCAGATACTCGAGCAGATCGTGAATGCGGTAGTCAGCGTTGTCGGTGCTGCGATGCTTTTGAAGTATGGAGAAAGTGTAGCAAAGACCCAGGGCAACGAACTTCTGGCGGCTGCATATTCTTCGGCAGGCGGTACCCTTGGTACCGTGGCAGGTGCTCTGATGGGCCTTGTATTTCTGGGATTCAGTTATTGTGCTTATAAGTCTATTCAGAAGAAACAGCTTCGCATGGACCGATCAAAGCACACTGAGGATTATAAGACGATCTTCAAGTTGTTGCTTCTTACGATCGCACCTGTCATCTTGAGTACGACCGTATATAATTTAAGTAATGTCGTTGACAGTGCCATGTTCAACAAGATTATGACAGCGCAGGGATTTTCGGAAAAAGAATGTGTTACCTTACTTGGTAAATTAGGTCAGTATTATACTTTATTCAATGTTCCTCTTGCCGTCGCAAATGCGCTTGGATCTTCCATGATTCCGGGGCTGGTCCGTGCGTATGAGAGCCATGAGCGCAAACTGGTACATAACCGGATTTATATGGCGGCCAGATATACGATGCTGATTGCAATCCCAAGTGCGGTTGGATTCTTTGTACTCGGAGAACCGATCATGAATTTCATCTGGCCGAGCGTGGATAATTCGATGCAGAACATGATCTGGAAGATCGGTGCGATCTCGCTGATTTTCTATTCACTTTCCACCATTACAAATGCCGTACTTCAGGGACTGAACCGAATGATGAAACCGGTGAAGAATGCAACGGTGTCTTTGATCCTTCATCTGGTCTCCCTGTTTATCATGATGGTCGTATTTAAGTGGGGACTTTATGCAGTGATTGTAAGCAAGATCGTTTTCTCACTTAGCATGTGTATCATGAATTCGCATGATATCCGTGAAGCATGCGGATATGTTCAGGAACGCCAGCGAACCTTTGTGATTCCGGGAATCGCAGCCGGTATCATGGGAATCGCGGCATACCTCGCACACCTGGTACTCGATATTTTTGTTGGCGGAAGATTTGCGACGTTAGTTGCACTGTTCACGGCTGTGATTGTCTATGCCGTGTGCCTGCTGAAAATGGGAGGACTTACGGAAGATGAACTTTTATCCATGCCGAAAGGCGCAACACTGATCAGCATTTGCCGTAAACTTCATTTATTGAACGACAGTGCATACTAAGATTGTATAATTCTGTGAAAATGGTTGATACTGTATACAAAAAGGAGTTGTCCTTATGGGAAAAAAATATGGTATTGGCCTTTTCACAATCGCTTTAGTTCTTATGGCTGTGGTCACTTACGGATATCGGGCAGAATATCGATATTCTCAGGAACTTGTGGAAGAAGGGGAAAAAGAGCAGACTGAAAACAGTATCAGTCAGCAAAAAACGGTAAGTACACAGGGAGATGCTCAGAAAGATGAACTGTACTATCTGAAAGATTTGAACGGTTACGTTGTCGTCTATATGAACGATAGAACAACGGTTTATGAATATACAAATATTTTGATTTCTGATCTGCCCGATACGTATCAGAATGAAATCAAAAATGGAATGATCATCGAAGGAACGGAAAAACTCTATGGATTTCTGGAAAATTATTCCAGCTAAAGTTCGCCGGACCTCCGGATGACATAACAGAAAGGAACAAAAGAAAATGGATGAAAAAAAAATTGCCCGTATTAACGAGCTGTATCATAAATCAAAGGCAGAAGGATTGACGGAAAAAGAAAAAAAAGAACAGCAGATTCTGCGCCGTGAATATATTGAAGCATTTAAAATGAGCCTCCGGGGGCAGCTGAATAATATTTCGATTCAGGAAAAGGATGGAACAATCACAAACCTCGGAGAAAAGTATGGAAACAAAAAAGCAAATTAGGACAGAAATTTTGAAAAGAAGATCCGCACTTTCTAAAGATGAAGTAGCGGATAAGAGTAGAGCAATCTGCCGGAAAATTGTTTCCTGTGAGCAATTTGTACAGGCAGAGAGCATCCTTCTTTATCTTGATTTTAATCATGAGGTGGAGACCGGTCTGATCTGGGAAAAAGCGCAGAAAATGGGAAAACATGTCGCTGCTCCCAGGCTCATCGGCTCACAAATGGTATTTGCCCGGATCCAGTCGGAAAAGGACCTGATCCCTGGTAAATGGGGAATCTCGGAACCGAAAAAGAACTGCCCTGTTATCCGTGAACATGACAGCAGGACAGTTGTTATTATGCCGGGAGTCGCATTTGACTGCAGCAGGAACCGAATCGGTTACGGCGGCGGTTACTACGACCGGTATTTCGCCGGATATGATTCAGTTTATAAAATAGCTGCTGCATATGACCTGCAAATCGTGGAACAGGTTCCGGCAGAACCGTTTGATCTGAAACCGGACTGTATCGTGACAGAATCTCATATTTATGCAGGATAATGCAGTCTCTCTTCGGTGATATCATTCAGAACTTCATCGAGGTATTTTCTGGCAAGATAATTTGCCATTCTGAGATTCATATCCAGATAATTTCCGCAGTCCTTCGCACAGGAACCCGGTATATCTCCGGTATATTCTGCTATAAAGGTAAACATTTCCTTCATCAGTGGCACGATATCTTCGGATTCGTAATCGCCGGTCAGAAGGAGATAAAAACCGGTCCTGCATCCCATCGGACCGAAGTAAAGTGTCCGATCTCCATAAACTTCATGATTTCTAAGGAAGGTGGCACCTAAGTGTTCAATGGTATGAACTTCAGCCGTATTCATAACCGGTTCTTCATTCGGATTGGTCATACGAATGTCAAAGGTGGTCACAGGGCAGTCACCGGCAAAATCTTTCCTGGAAACGTAGAGCCCCGGAATCAGTCTGAGGTGGTCTATGGTAAAACTGGTAATTTTCTTCATGATAATCATTTCCTCCATATACATCATTTTGTATTCAATTATAACGTGGAATGATAAAAATAACAAGTAGGCGAACAGAGAACAAAAGAGAGTCAGGAGGCATAAAAATGAAACTCTATTTAATACGGCATGGTGAGACCGACTGGAACAAGACACGAAGACTTCAGGGACAGGTGGATATTCCCCTCAATGACTTCGGACGAAAGCTTGCCCGCGAAACAGCGCCGGCACTTCAGACTGTTCCCTTTGAGGTGGTCTATACGAGTCCGCTTCTTCGGGCAAAGGAAACGGCAGAACTTGTGATCGGGGGCCGGAAGATCCCGATGATCGAAGACACAAGGATTATGGAGATGGGATTTGGTGAATATGAAGGATTGATCTGTAAAGGACATGATTATAATATTCCGGATCCGGCATTTCGGAATTTCTTTCTGGCACCGGAGAAATATGACCCTCCGCAGGGAGGAGAGTCCTTCGAACAGCTTTCTGAACGGCTGCATGCATTTCTGGAAGAGATCTTTCATAAGAAAGAGCTTGCAGATAAAACGATTCTCGTCTCCACGCATGGTGCGGCTTTATGTGGTATGCTGCGTCTGATCAAGAAAGCGCCAATCGAACAATTCTGGGGCAGCGGAGTCCATAAAAATTGTGCAGTTACCGTTGTGGAAGTAAAAGACGGCAAGGCTCATATACTGGAAGAGGCTGTTACATATTACCGGGAAGAGGTTGCAGACTGGTAAAAGAAAAACTTAGGAATAAATAAAACCGGGAGAGCATGTATTATTTTACATTCTCTTCCGGTTTTTTCTATTTATTCAGGGGCGGCGCAGGATTCCCTTACCGCGAGAGAGCAGGGGAGCTGGATCTTCATCGCAGTACCGGACTGCTGCCGGATGATATGATGCAGAATCGACGCACCGTAATGTCCCATATTATAAGCAGGCGCATGGATCGTTGTGAGCGGCGGCGTCGTAAATTCGGCGATGCTGATATCATCAAACCCAATCACCGAGATGTCGTCCGGTATTCGGTATCCGTATTCCGTAAGTGCCTTGATCGCACCCATGGCGATAGGATCGCTGGCTGCAAAAATCGCCGTCGGAAGCGTTTTGCTTCGGATCAAATCACAAGTCATCTCATAGCCGGAATCAATTCGGAATAATCCCTCCCTGAGATATGGTTTATAATGAATCTGATGCTCCTCACAATAGCTCACGAACACCTTTTTGCGGTAATCCGGATAAAGCTGTTCAGGGCTGACATATTCCTTGCCGGTCAGGAAACCGATTTCCTTGTGACCAAGTCCGGTCAAATAATCCATCACAAGCTTTACCGCATGTTCAAAATCGATCATGATTGTGGAGATATCCGGATTTTTAACCGGCATATCAAGAAACAGAATCTTTGGATTTAAGCTTACCAGAGATTCAACTTCTGTTTTACTGAATTTGCCGATACAAATAATGCAATCTACGTCTTTTAACGCGTCAAAATAATTGACATCACTCTTATATGTTCTTACCACCTGTATATTATGTGAAATGCAGTAGTCCTCGATTCCCTGGCGGATCAGGAGATAGTAGCTGTCCTCAAGTTCCTGCTGGGAAGAAAACCACTGGACGATCCCCATGGTGAACGCCGTCTTCACGGAAACGCGATTTCTTTTAACATAATGCATCTTATTGGCAGTATCCAGAACCTTCTGACGTGTCTCCGGTGAGACGTTGAGTGTCTCGTCATTATTTAAAATCCTGGAAACAGCCGCTGCCGAAACATTTGCCGCTGCAGCGATATCTTTAATGGTTGCCATAAAAGTCCCCCTTGATATTTGCAAGTTTACTATATTTTACTATTATAGCAAACTCAAATGGAAAATGAAAGATAAAGATTGCGTACAAAAGGATATTTCCGTACTTATCCTTCACTTTACACAAAAATCAAGCAGTAAATTTGTGCATAAATTTTAGTAAATTTATATTGAATATTTACTAAATATGTTGTATGATTTAGTTAATCAAAAATGTACGAAATAAACGGAGGGAACGTCATGAGACAAATCAATCAGATTGTGGAAGAAATGAAAGCCGGAGCTTTTCGAGAACTGTTAAGAGATATTTACGTAGACGAGGGAGTGATTGGATATCAGGAAGAACGCTATGTGAGAGCGCTTGGCGAATATGTGAAGATCTTCGGAGAACAGGAAGTAGAAATCTACAGTGCTCCGGGACGAAGCGAAGTAGGCGGCAATCATACCGATCATCAGCACGGCATGGTTCTGGCAACTTCAATTAATCTGGATGCCATCGCGATCGTAAATAAGAACGAGGATTCCAGCGTGAACGTTTACTCAGACGGTTACGGAATGATCGAACTATGTGCTGACGAGCTGAAAAAACGTCCGGAGGAAGAAAGCACTTCAGCCGGTCTGATCCGCGGTGTGCTTGCCGGACTGAGTGAAAGAGGATATAAAGTCGGCGGATTTAACGCGTATGTGACAAGCGATGTGCTGAACGGTGCAGGAATGTCTTCCTCCGCAGCATTTGAGACGATCATCGGCACCATCATATCCGGATTATATAACGATATGGTGATCAGCATGGTTGAAATCGCGCAGGTGGGACAGTATGCAGAGAACGTATACTTTGGAAAACCTTGCGGACTGATGGATCAGACAGCATGTGCAGTCGGCGGACTGATCCACATTGATTTCGCAGATCCGGCAAAACCGATCGTAGAGAAAGTAAATGTTGACTTTGAAGAACACAAATACAGCCTTTGCATCGTTGACACAAAGGGATCTCATCACGATCTTACCGATGACTATGCAAAGATTCCGGAAGAAATGAAGCTCGTTGCAGAATTCTTCGGAAAAGAATTCCTTCGTGAAGTTCCAAAAGCAGATTTCTATGCAAATATTGCTGCACTTCGCGAGAAGACAGGAGACCGCCCGGTGCTTCGTGCGCTGCATTTTTTCGAAGATAATGACAGAGTGACAGATCAGGTAAACGCACTAAATAACGGAGATTTCGAAGGCTTCCTGAAAATGATCAAACAGTCCGGCGATTCATCTTTTAAGTATCTGCAGAACATTTATACCAACAAGGACGTACAGAATCAGAGCATGTCCATTGCACTTGCAGTCAGCGAAATGACTCTGAAAGATCACGGAGTATGTCGTGTACACGGAGGCGGATTCGCCGGAACGATTCAGGCTTTTGTACAGAATGATTTCGTGGAAACTTACCGCGCAGCACTGGATGCCGTATTCGGAGAGGGCGCATGTCATGTACTGAAAGTGCGTAAATACGGCGGAATGAAAGTAATGTAATAATTCAGCATAAAGAAGTTGGAAAGGAAGAAAAAGAAATGATTTATGAAGCGGTTGCGAAACTGATGCAGTATGGTAGAACAACAGGACTGGTAGCGGCAGAAGATGAGATTTACGTTACAAACCAGGTGTTGGAAGCACTCAATCTGTCCGAGTATGAGAAACCGGAACAGATCCCGGAAGAAGTGGAACTTGAGGACATTCTGAAAGAGATCACCGATTACGCAGTAAGCCGGGGTATGATCGAAGATTCTGTTGTTTACCGTGATCTGTTCGATACAAAGATTATGGGAAAACTGGTTCCGGCTCCAAGTACTGTAATTGCAAATTTCAATGAACTCTATCAGGAAGGACCAAAATGCGCGACTGATTATTTCTATAAATTAAGTCAGGACAGTGATTACATCAGAAGATACCGTATCAAAAAGGATCAGAAATGGCTTACTTCCACAGAATATGGTGAACTTGAGATCACCATCAATCTATCAAAACCGGAAAAGGATCCGAAAGCAATCGCTGCGGCAAAGACGGCGAAACAGAGCGGATATCCGAAATGCCTTCTCTGTAAAGAAAATGAAGGTTATGCAGGCCGTGTAAACCATCCGGCCCGCCAGAACCACAGAATTATTCCGGTTGTAATCGACGACAAAAACTGGGGATTCCAGTATTCACCATATGTGTATTACAATGAACACTGTATCGTATTTAACGGCGAGCATGTACCGATGAAGATTGAGGAAGCTACATTTGCAAAACTCCTTGATTTCGTAACACAGTTCCCACATTATTTCGTTGGTTCCAATGCTGACCTCCCGATCGTAGGAGGATCCATCTTAAGCCACGATCATTTCCAGGGCGGCAATCATGAATTTGCCATGGCAAAAGCTCCGGTTGTAAGAGAATGTACGATTCCGGGATTCGAAGACGTCCATGCAGGAATTGTAAAATGGCCGATGTCCGTTATCCGTCTTCAGAGCCGTGAAAAAGAGCGCCTCATCAAAGCGGCAGCCCACATCCTGGAAGTCTGGAGAGGATATACAGACGAAGAAGCATTTATCTTCGCTGAGACTGACGGAGAACCGCACAATACGATCACTCCGATCGCACGTATGAGAAACGGACAGTTCGAGCTGGATCTGGTTCTAAGGAACAACATCACGACAGAAGAGCACCCGCTGGGTGTATACCATCCACATGCAAAACTTCATCATATCAAGAAAGAGAATATCGGCTTGATCGAAGTGATGGGACTTGCCGTACTCCCGGCGAGACTGAAACAGGAAATGGAAGAGCTTGCCAAAGCGATCCTTGCAGGAAGCGATATCCGTGCAGATGAAATGCTGGAGAAGCATGCTGACTGGGTTGAGGAATTCCTTCCGAATTACAGCGAGGTGAATGAAGGAAATATTATGGATATTCTTCATGAAGAGATTGGTAAGGTATTCAGTCAGGTGCTGGAAGACGCCGGAGTTTATAAGCAGACAGAGGATGGACAGAAGGCATTTGATCGGTTTGTAAGTAGTTTGTAAGAGGGGAATTAGTTTGTAAAGGGACGCCCCGCCCAATTCCATATTGTATTCCGGACACGCTTGCGCTCGGGAAAAAACGCAGCGGTACTATGATGCCAGGTTGTCGCCTGCCCGGCGACTCCTGCCATCAAGTGCCGGCGTTTTTTACGGTCCGGAATACAACATGGGATTGGGCGGGGCTGTGCTTTGCAAAACTTTAGGAGTAAGGTTGTTTGAGGGACGGATGGCGCCTTACGGCTTATCCTGGGAAAATATTAAGATGATAAGTTGTGAATGATAATTATTATGTACTTTTAGAAGAAAATATGAATTAAGTACGGTATAAGCAGGGATGTTTGGTTGATGATAGAAAAAGCATGTTCAACATGTAATAGTTAATAATTTGAGTTTCAGGCGATTTGTGATGTCCGTTTTGGAAATGAGGATACGATATCAAGACCGTATATTGCGTTTTTGGGTGTTCTTGTGTATGTATTAGGGATTGTGACTATTTTGAATCCGGATGGAGTTCATTTTTTCCTGAGCCGGTGGAAATATAATAATCCGGAGTTGTCTGAGCCCGGGCGATTGTTGGAGCAGATAGGCGGAGGTTTTATCGTTGTGATCGGTATAGGGATTATGACGGGTGCTTTATTACTTCTAGTATAACGTCCAGTTATTTTCGAGATGCTATATTAGTATTGTAATCTGTAGAGACGGAGTGTATAATTACAATTAATTTGAGAGAATTTGAAAGAGAGAGGTGAAAAGATGAGAAGATAATCGACTTTTGTGAGCATGAAAATGGATTTTTTCCGAAATGATTTTTTCATTTCGCATTTTTTCGTGTTGCCAAAAGTGGATTATGTTCTCATAACCTCTCTTTTTTGGTGCGATTTTGTGAGATTTTAGACTGGTTGTGGGGCTGTCCTTTAGGGCGATACGGGATCGGAGGGTTAATTATGGCACAGATCAGTGTGAATGATCTTACTTTTTATTATGAAGGAAGTCCGGACAATATATTTGAGCATGTTTCATTTTCTATTGATACGAACTGGAAACTTGGGTTCGTCGGGAGGAACGGGAAGGGGAAAACGACTTTTTTGAATCTTCTGCTGGGAAAGTATGAATATCTGGGGGCGATCAACAGAAGTGTTGTTGTTGATTATTTTCCTTACCAGGTAAAGACGGAGGATTTTAAGAAAACGGCTTTTGAATTGATCGAGGCGTGGAAACCGGGATGTGAGGAATGGAGAGTGTTTTGTGAGCTGGATAAGCTTGGAGTGGATGGCGAAGTGCTATATCGTTCGTTCGAAACGCTGAGCTTTGGCGAACGAACGAAGGTGATGCTGGCGGTTCTTTTTTCCAGGGAAAATGATTTTCTTCTGATTGATGAGCCGACGAATCATCTGGATCAGGATTCCCGGGAAATTGTAAAGAAATATTTTGTCGGAAAGAAGGGATTTATACTGGTTTCCCATGACAGGGATCTGCTGGATGCCTGCATCAATCATGTTCTGGTTTTGAATCGGAAGACGATCGAGGTGCAGGCGGGAAATTTCTCAAGCTGGTGGGAGAATAAGAACCGGAAGGATGCGTTTGTAAGGCGGGAAAATGAAAAGCATAAGAAAGAGATCCGGAAATTGAAATCTGCGTCTGAGCGGACTCGGGAGTGGGCGGACAAAATTATGACAGAGGCAGTCCGGCAAATATGTCAAATTGCTTTTGATGAGCTTGATATTTTGCGGATCACCGGGCTGGTATATAATCCAAACAATGCATCCAAAAAAGTCCTTGAGAAAAATGGATTTGCAATGGAAGGCACGATGAAACAGGCCGTTGTGAAGGATGGGAGTATTTATGATCTCTGTATTTTGGGGAAACTGAGGTAGAATAGTATGGACAAAGAAATTCCATTCAAACACCCAGATAAACGGCGTGAGAGCATTGATCATACTGTTGTGCTGCACCGAGTATTTGAATCGACATCTGCCGGCCCGAAAATACCGATACACGAATTATTTGCCGTTTGCCTGATTGCTGTCATCAATGAAGGAATCAAACTTACCAGCCGAAAAAGGAGAGAATATAATCACACAAAATAATAATCCGTATTACTCCGTTATATTGAATGGTATTTCAGCTATCATACTCCCGTCTTTGAACTAGTCAGCCCCGCCCATCTGTCCCATCTATGCCAGGACCGTAAAAAACGCCGGCACTTGATGGCAGAAGCCGCACAAAATGCGGCGTCCTGGCATCATAGTACCGCTGCGTTTTTTCCCGAGCGAAAGCGTGTCCAGGTATAGACGGGACAGGTGGGCGGGGCGTCCCTTAGTCCAAATCCCCTCTAATCTTCATCATCCCCCGAAGCCGTATAAGTCTGACGTTTTCTCGCCATCTCATCGCTTGCAAGGTATTCATCATAAGTCGTGATCTTATCGATCATCTTACCTCCCGGCATAATTTCCATAATACGGTTTGCGGTAGTCTCAACGATCTGGTGGTCACGGGAAGCGAAGAGCAGTACTCCCGGGAATTTTTCCATTCCGTTGTTGAGTGCGGTAATTGCTTCCATATCCAGGTGGTCAGTCGGCTCGTCCAGAATCAGGACATTCGCACCGGAAATCATCATTTTCGAGAGCAGACAGCGCACTTTCTCGCCTCCGGAGAGCACTTTAACTTTCTTGACACCGTCTTCACCGGCAAAAAGCATTCTTCCGAGGAAGCCGCGTACATAGGTCACATCCTTGACTTCGGAATACTGTGTCAGCCATTCCACGATAGTGTCATCGTTGTCGAATTCTTTCCCGCTGTCTTTCGGGAAATACGCCTGCGAAGTGGTAACACCCCATTTATAGGTTCCCTCATCCGGTTCCATTTCTCCGATCAGGATCTGGAAGAGTACCGTTTTAGCAAATTCATTTCCACCGACAAATGCGACTTTATCGTCATGATTGAGTGTGAAAGAAATATTGTCCAGAATTTTCACACCGTCAATTGTCTTGGAAATTCCGTCGACTGTAAGCACTTCATTTCCGATCTCACGATTTGGCTTGAAATCGATATAAGGATATTTGCGGCTGGAAGGGCGGATCTCTTCAAGCTGAATCTTCTCCAACGCGCGCTTTCTGGAAGTCGCCTGACGGGATTTGGAAGCGTTGGCGCTGAATCGGGAAATGAATTCCTGTAATTCTTTGATTTTTTCTTCCTTTTTCTTGTTCGCTTCTTTCATCTGACGAATCAAAAGCTGACTGGATTCATACCAGAAATCATAGTTTCCGGCATAAAGCTGAATCTTTCCATAATCAATGTCTGCAATCTGTGTACAGACTTTATTCAGGAAATAACGGTCGTGGGATACAACAATCACAGTATTATCAAAGTTGATCAGGAATTCTTCCAGCCATGCGATCGCATCCAGGTCCAAATGGTTGGTCGGCTCGTCCAGAAGCAGAATATCCGGTGATCCGAACAGGGCTTGCGCAAGAAGTACTTTGACCTTCTGTGCACCGGTCAAATCCTTCATCAAAGTATAATGAAGCTCTGTCTCAATACCAAGTCCATTCAGAAGTGTAGCTGCATCGGATTCTGCCTCCCACCCGTTCAGCGTGGCAAATTCGGCCTCCAGCTCGCTTGCTTTGATTCCGTCTTCATCGGTAAAATCTTCTTTTGCATAGATGACTTCCTTTTCCTTCATGATCTCATAAAGGCGCGCATTTCCCATAATGACTGTGTCCAGAACCGGATACTGGTCATATTTAAAGTGGTCCTGCTGCAGGAATGACAGACGATCCCCCGGTGAAATGATTACTTCCCCGGAAGTCGGTTCAAGCTGTCCGGAAAGAATTTTCAAAAAGGTTGACTTTCCGGCTCCGTTCGCTCCAATCAGGCCATAGCAGTTTCCTTCCGTAAATTTAATATTTACATCTTCAAACAATGCCTTTTTCCCGACACGGAGCGTTACATTACTTGTGCTTATCATAAAGTTTAATCTCCTTCATATAAAAATATCTGATTTTAGGTAGTCCACGCATAATCGTAACATGCCTTGATGAATAACGCAAGTTAATTCATGCAGATTGTTCATATACCGTGAAAGAGGAAAATGACTTTCTTTTGTTGCAAAAAAACGTTTCCATTTCTAAACCAATATGATAAGATTATAGAAAAAGTAAACGTTCGGAGGAAATGAATATTATGACATACTCCAAAGAAATGGTAGATCTGAAATTTGCGAAAAGTGCATACTGGAATTTCCTTTTATGGGGGATCTGCTCTTCACTTGGAATGACGATATCGACCTTCGTTGATGCACTTCTGGTCGGAAATCTGGTCGGAAGCCAGGGGCTCGCCGTGACAAATCTTTCTACTCCGGTCTTTCTGGCATACGCATTGTTTGGGCTGACACTTGGAGTGGGTGCCAACGTATACATAGGGCGCCTGCTTGGTTCCTCCAATGTTGAAAAAGCAAACCGGGCTTTTCATTCTGTACTTGCAATTGGGCTTGGCATCAGTATCTGCTGTCTGATTCCTGCAGTTCTCCTTCGAAAGGAGCTGTTGGGGTTTTTGGGGGCAGGAGGAGAGTTGTATTCTCTCGCCGAACAATATTTGATTGTGGTATTTTGTTCTGCACCGGTTTTTATCATGTATCATATTCTTTCTGTTTCCGTGCGGACAGACGGTGACCCGAAACTTGCAGCATCAGCTTCCGCAGTCGTGATCTTGACGAATCTGACCTTGGATATTCTGTTTATGAAGGTGCTGAACCGGGGAATTATAGGAGCATCTTCTTCTTTATGTATTGCAGAAGGACTTGGTCTTATCGTACTGATGTCCCATTTCTTGAAAAAGCAGTCCTTGCTCCGGTTGGGACTTGTTACTCCGAGAATGAAGGAACTCCGCAATTTTGTTGTTAACGGATTTGGTGTGGGGTCGGCATATATTTTCCAGGGACTTGTCATGCTTGTTTTTAATATGCTTCTATTATTATATGGCAAGGAACAAGGCGTTTTGCAGGTAGCGGTATTCGGAGTGATCTATACCATCAGCATGGCACCGTTCGCAGTATTTGACGGGGCCGGTAATGCGCTGGCAGTCGTGACCTCTATTTTTGCAGGCGAGCGGGACAGCGAAAGCATGATTGCGATCCTGCGTCAGGGTATGAAAGCAGCTGTGATCGCGGGAGGAATTTTCGGAATAATCTGTATCCTGTTTGCGAAAAATTTGGCCGGCTTTTTCGGCCTGGATCTGGCGGCGGTGCCATATGCAGAATCGGCAATCCGGATATTTGCATTCAGCATTATTTTCACAGGGATCAATATGGTAGCAACGGCCTTCTGGCAGGCAATCGGACGGGCGAAGCTGGCAGGTGCCATGTCCACATTGCGCAATTTTCTTCTGATGCTGATTTTTGGAAGTCTGTTGATTGCCAGATGGCAGATCAAAGGACTTGCTCTTACTTATGTGTTGGTGGAAGGAATCGGCACGCTTTTTGTTGCAATCGTACATAAATATCAAAGTTCTTATCCTTATATAACCGAAAAATATCATGTAGTGGGACATGTCTTTGAAAATAATTATCCAATCCATGCCGAGAGTGTGGAACACATTTCTTCAGATCTGGATTCCGTTTGTGAGGAATGGGAAATCAGCCCGAAACAATCGTTTTTTATTCATTTTATTGCCGAAGAACTTCTACTCAACATCATTAAGTTCGGACTCAGGGAAAAAGGTGAAAAACGTTATGTTGCCATTAAGCTGCTGGAGAACGAAGACGAATATATCATTCGTATACGGGATAATGTCCATACATATAACCCCTTTGATTCCAGCGGGGATGAGATTGATAATGGTGTATTAAAACTGATCACAAAAAAAGCAAAATACTATTATTATCAGCGAAAACTTATTTTTAACTATTTATACTTAATAATATGATTTGGAGAATGGAATTGTGAATTGTAATTTTGTATTTCAGGATGACCAGGAACTGCACAGACTAACCGTACAGAACAGACTGCTCAGAGAGTATGAGCTTCCGGTTTTGCGACGGATTCTTTCCGGTAAATCCGATGTCCGGATTCTGGATATCGGCTGCAATGATGGTCACAAAACAGTAAACCTGTTTTCGGATTTTCCCGGTGTACAGGTAATCGGACTTGAATATCTCGAAGATCTGGCTGCAAGGGCAGTTTGCCTTCATGGGAATGATCATTTTACTTTTTGCCGGTGCGATGTGGAAGAACGTGATTTTGCACAGATCCTCACTGATGTAATGAAAACCAGAAAGATTGAGGCATTTGATGTGATCTATCTTTCTTTCGTACTGATGCATCTTGCCAATCCCCAAAAGCTACTTGTTATCCTTCAGCAATTTCTTGCCGAGGATGGGAGGGTGGTCATTGTCGAACCAAGTGATCGCACATCCAGGCTTGTTCCGGATGAAGAGGATCTGTTGGGAACGTTTCTGGAAATTCTATCCAGTGATCCGCTGGCCGGAAACAGAACCTGTGGATATGATCTTCCAAAGCTGCTTGCATCAAGCGGGTACCAAGATATAATTATAGAACAGGAAGCAATCTCCTGTAAACCGGAAGAACTTGCTAAAAAACAGGATATTTTTGAAACCTTTTTTTCCTATCTCCCGCAGGATCTGGATATTTTATGCGAGCAGAACCCGGAGAATCCCCAATATAAAGAATGGAAAACATGGATGGATCTTCATTATGAGACTTTAAAACAATCTGTTTGTCAGAAAAATGCAAAGATTTCCATGGGACTTCTGATCGTATCTTGTACCAGGAGGTAGTAGATGGAAAATATTTTAGTCGGAAAGGGACCGGAAAAAGAACGATTCTATTTAAAAGAGCTACAGGAAGAAGATTTGGATATGGCTGTCACGCTCTGTGACCGGTGCGTGGGTGTAAACCTATATCCAAGGAAAGAACTTGCTTCTGCAATTCAACGTAAAAATCATTTTTTTTATCTTCTTCTTACGTCAGACGGGAAAGCGGCGGGATATATTTATTTTTTTACCACTGTCATAAAGGAATTATCGACACGTGCCAGACTGCCGGAGGATCAAATCGCAGCAGTTTGTTCAAATAAGGAAGGGGTAATCGGAAACATTCAGTCAATTGGTGTCGCGGATGCTTTCCGCGGGAAAGGACTCTCTGTTTCTTTATTGGAGTTCAGCCTCAAAAATCTTGCAGAGCTCATGGCAGATACTGCATTTATTGTATGCTGGAAGATCGGGAAAAGAGTCCCGCTTCGCGCATCACTTGAAAAACTGGATTTCTGTTATCTCAGCGATGCGCATAAAGTCTGGTATGATCTTCCGGATTTAATCTGCCCGTATTGCGCAGGACGATGCAAATGCGACGCGGCGGTATACTATAAACCACTCACAAAGGAGGATGCACTATGAAAATGAAGCTGTTGCCTAAATTTATACTATCCCTTGGGGCAATGGGAGCCGTCTTAACTGTAACGATCTCTTTTTTCAGCTATGAAACGTCAAAAAAATCATTAGAAGAAATGTATGCGAAACAGGTGACGGTAGGAAGTGAAAGTATTGCTACGATGCTTTCAGTGGATGATGTCCGGGATATAATCGGTGAAAACGGCGATGAGACAGAAGCATATAGAGAAACGGAAGCGCTTTTCAATCAGTTAAAGGAAGACGGTGAGATTACTTATTTGTCTCTGGTGGTTCCGGATGAGGACAGCGTGACATTTTACATAGATGCAATGGTGGAAGAAATGGGAGATGATCCGGCAAATCAGATTCCATATGGTTCCGATATTCTGTATACGGATGCAGCTCAGGATGAAAAGGACCTGGAGAAATATGAACTGATCTGGGATCTCTATTCAGAGAATAAGGGAACAGACACACCGGTCATAACAGATAACTCTTATGGATACAACTATACTTCCGTTTCTCCGGTTCTGGATGAGAATGGAAATGCGATTGCGGAGATCCAATATATCCTTGATATGCAGAAGGTACGTGGGGAACTGAATTCTTTCCTTTATAAGATGCTGCTGATCGCTTTTCTGAATATCGTTGTTGTAATCATGCTTTACGTCGTATTTGTACGCAACAGTATTACAAAGCCGGTAAGTAAACTCGCTCTATTTACCAAAAAGATCATAGAATCCGGAGAGTTTAACAGGCAACATTTTGAAATGAAGACCGGGGATGAAATCGAAGATCTCGGTCACTCATTCAATTATATGCTTGAAGAACTGGAAATCTATATCGATAATCTTGCCAAAGTTACAGCTGAAAAGGAACGGATCGGTGCAGAACTGAGTGTGGCTACCCAGATTCAGGCGAGCATGCTTCCATGCATTTTCCCTGCGTTCCCGGATCGCCCTGAATTTGATGTCTATGCCACGATGCAGCCGGCAAAAGAAGTCGGGGGAGATTTTTATGATTTCTTCCTTGTGGATGAGGACCATCTTGCTCTTGTCATTGCTGATGTGTCCGGCAAAGGAGTTCCGGCAGCACTTTTCATGGTCATTGCCAAGACTTTGCTGAAGAATAGTGCACAGACCGGCGCTTCACCAAAAGAAATTCTGGAAAAGGTGAACAACCAGCTCTGTGAAAATAATGATGCAGAAATGTTCGTTACAGTATGGATTGGAATTCTGCAGATTTCCACAGGAAAGATTGTCTGTGCAAATGCAGGCCATGAATATCCGGCAATCCGCCATGCCGGAGGATGTTATGAACTCGTGAAAGATAAACATGGTTTTGTTCTGGCCGGAATGGAAGGTGCCAGATACCGTGAGTATGAGCTTCAGCTTAAACAGGGCGACGGCCTGTATGTATATACGGATGGTGTGGTCGAAGCGACCAATGCGAATCAGGAGCTTTACGGAACAGAACGGATGCTGGCCGCACTGAACATAAATCCTCATGCAATACCAGAAGAGCAGCTTCCTGCTGTGAAAGCAGATATTGATTCGTTTGTCGGAGATGCACCTCAGTTTGACGATATCACAATGCTTGGCCTGTATTATCGGGGACCGGCAGGAAACAGTCAATAAAAATGGTTCAGAATGGTCATAAACAGTTATATTCGGCCTGAGAATAAGGAGGAAACGATGAAAAAGAGACTACTGGCACTACTATGTGTGACGATTTTGGTTGGGAAAAGACATCGGACACCTGGTCTTTGACAGCATCCAAAAAGTTATCGGATACCAAAGTCTATTATGCGGACGGTGTCGTTTACAGCGATTATTTCTATGTATATTGCCTGATATTATTTAATAATGACTATGATGTTCTGTGGAACCGGGTAAGTGTAAATGAACTCATAGAGGAAGATCCTGTGGATCCGGGGAAAGAAGATCCGGGTACCGATCATCCCGGAACGATCACTCCGGATCCGGATGATAACATCATCATCAAGATTGTACACACGAATGACATTCATGCACGAGTGACCGACTCAAGTGAAGGAATCGGTGTAGAACGCCTTAAGACGATTATTGACAGCTGGACTTCAGATGCCGCAATGAGCACCGTGATCGATTCGGGAGATCTTTTTCACGGACAGCCGATCGCAACGCTGTCAAAAGGCGAATCCATAGCGAAAATTACAAAAGCACTGGGATACGATCTGATGACAGCGGGCAATCATGATTGGAGCTACGGAAAAGACAGGTTGAAAGAGCTGGCGGAAATGGCTGACATTGAAATGCTTTGCGGCAATGTCGTAACAGACAGCGGCGAATCATTTTTCGAAGATGAATATGCGGTATATGAGTCTGATTTATCGGATGGACCAAGCGTAAAGTATGGGGTTTTTGGTACCATAGATCCGCAGCTTTACACTTCTACGACTCCATCCAATGTAGAAGGTCTTACCTTTACAGATCAGGTCGCATATGCGAAAGAAAGCGCAAGACATCTGAAGGAAGATCTCGGATGTGATATTGTCATCGGGCTGACCCACACACTGGGTCCGGAGGAACTTGCAGGCCAGGTGGACGGAGTGGATATCTGGCTTTGCGGACATGAACATATCAATCTGGACGGAGACTGGTACAATCTGAGAATCGGAGAAACGAATCTGGGAAGAGTCGTGGCAGATGCTTATCTGCTGGAGACCGGAGCCGATGTAGCTTTTGAAAATGCAGGCGGTATCCGAGCTTCCATAAAAGCCGGTGATGTAACTTATGGGGATATCATCGGTGTCAGCCCTTATGGAAACTATATTGTAACAAAGAAGCTCACAGGTGCGCAGCTTCTTGACGTGTTTGAGACTTCACTTGACATCCAGGTTCAGTGTATTGAGGCATACGAAAGAGGAGATGACAGTGCATGGCCGTCATCCAGCGGGAGTTATCTTCAGTTTGGCGGTGTAACCGTGGAGTATGATCTGTCACAACCGGCAGGCAGCAGAGTCGTAAGTGCCAAAGTTCAGGGTGAACCGCTGGATCTTGAAAAGCTTTATACGGTTGCAACGAATAATTATGCCTCCGCATCCAATTATTATGACTCATTGGCAACTGCCGAAGAAACCGGTCAGTTCCGTGCATGTGACGAGGCACTGGTATCCTTCTTTGAGCAGGATGAAGAAGCCATTGCCAAGACTCTTTCTAATCAGGCTATGATTCCGGCAGAGAAATGTCAGCATACCGATACTGAAATACGGGATCAAAAAGATGCAAGCTGCACAGAAGAAGGATATACCGGAGATGTGTACTGTAAGAATTGTGGCGAGTTAATCGAAAGCGGAGAACCGATTTTGAAGACGTCTCATACATATAAAGACGGTATCTGTACCGTATGCAAGGCAAAGAATCCTTCTGCAAATCCGTCCGAAAAGGAAAAGACGGATACCCAGGATTCCGCTGCCAGCCCTAAAACAGGTGATGAGAATCACGCGGGAGTATTCGGCGCGATGCTTCTTCTTTCAGCAATGACGATTGTGGCTTTTCGAAAGAAAAAAAGTATGGTATCATAGTCCTTGATCAAATGAATTTAGTATAATTTGAAAGGGGCGATTTCTTGATTCAGGCAGGATTAGTATTAGAAGGCGGCGCGACGAGAGGAGTATTTACATCCGGAGCACTGGATTACCTGATGGAACAGGATCTATATTTTTCGAATGTGGTTGGTGTCTCTGCGGGTTCCTGCAATGCGGTCGATTATGTGTCAAAACAGATCGGACGAACGAGGGACTGTATGATCCACCAGGGAAAAGATTACAATTTTTACTATGGACTGAAGGGATTCGTAAAGGAGAGGAGTGTCCTGGATATGGATATGATCTTCAATAAATTTCCGAATGAACTGATACCGTTTGATTTCGATACTTTTTTCGAATCCGATATAAAATGTGAGATCGTAATAACAAATTGTGTTACAGGAAAAGCAGAATACAGGACCGAAGAAAGTGATCGTGAAAGACTGATGAAATTATGCCGGGCCAGCAGCAGTATGCCACTTGTTTGTCCGATTGTCACACTGGACGGAGTTCCATATTTAGACGGAGGTCTTGCGGACTCTGTACCGATCCTCCATATGCAGAAACAGGGGATAAAGAAGAATGTTCTGATCTTGACACGGCCGAAAGGATATCGTAAAAAGCCGGTATCTAAGGGCCTCGCACGTGTCTACAAAAAGATGTACAGCAAATATCCGGAAGTGGTACAGACCTGCATCCTCAGAGCCAAACGCTATAACCAGACGATGGAATATATTGATAAACTGGAAGAAAAAGGAGATATTTTTGTCCTTCGGCCTCAGATGAAGCCGGTATCACGTCTTGAAAAGGATCAGGATAAACTGGCTGCTTTCTATGAACATGGTTATACGTTGATGAGAGAAATGCTTCCTGATATGCTGGAATACCTGGGAGAAGTAATGGAAGACGGGGATCGGAAAGATGACGAATAAGAAAATCTCAGATTCTATCGTAGAAACGATCCATATTGTGCGCCCACAGCATCTGAATTCTGTAGGGAGGCTGTTCGGTGGTGTCCTGATGCAGTGGATTGACGAGGTTGCCTGCCTTGTTGCAAAGCGTCATTCTCATACCGGGGTAACCACAGCTTCTGTGGATAATCTGAATTTTATCATGAGTGCGTATCAGAACGACGTACTGGTTCTTATTGGTAAAATAACATTTGCAGGACGGACATCCATGGAAGTACGTGTAGATACTTATAGAGAAGACATTGACGGAACAAGACATCCGATCAACCGTGCATACCTCACGATCGTTGCTCTGGATAAAAATGATCAGCCAACCGAGGTCCCGGGTTTGCTCATTGAGAGTCCGTCTGAGCAAATGGAATGGGAGAGCGCGAAAAAACGCAGAGAGATGCGGATCTTTCGGCGTCAGGAAGGGTTTTAATTGTCATGCATAAAAAAAGGTCCACTGGACCTTTTTTTAGTGCCTTTCCGGAGGCCCCCCGTTTTTCTGCATCATCTGAATCATCTGAACCATCCGGTCGATCTGCATTCTCTCCTCCTGTGACTTTCCTTCTTTTAGGAGATCAAGTATCAATGCGATTTCCTCCTGCGTGAACCGGATGCCCTTTTTATTCGCTCCTGTTATGAGTGTCATCATCACCGGAACCAGCGCTTTCCCGCTTTTTCCCTGAGTCTGCATCACTGCAGCTTTGATCAGTTCCAGTTTCACCGGATCGAGTTTCTTCATTGCAGGATCGTTCATCCATTCGTCCATTTGAATCCTTCCTTTCTGCCTGGAACGCATTCATCATTCCCATCATATCTGCCATGTCTGACATTCCGGAAGACTGCATCATTTCTTCCATATTTACAGACTGCATCATCTGCATCATTTCCACTGCCTGTTCCATATTATCAAACATTTCACAGGCCTCCTTGGTCAGATAAGGTCTTAGATCATCCATAAGAGTATGGATATCCAGCTTTTTTTGCCGCAGCCGCCTTCTGCGGCTATCATAATAAGGAGGTTGGAAATAGTAAATGGCATTCTGTAGTTCACTGAGTTTGGCATAAATACCAGCCATACGCTGTAAATCCGGCGGAAGATAGGGAATCATAAGCTTCATGGTCTGCAGCAACTCTGTTGTGACCATCAAGTCAAATGGTGTCATTTTAAGAGGCGGCTTTTTTTCCATATTCACTCCCCGGATACAACGTTATCAATATATATGATAAAAAGTAGCTTTTCAGAACCTCTTAAAAAAAGATAAGCCGATTCGTCGGCGATTTTACGAATATATGGAGAGAGATTATGTATAGTTACAATAAAATAGAAGTATTTCTTGTGAAAAGAGCATTATAGTAATTCAGCATATACTGATACTAAAGAAAGAAAGGACAGAATAATATGTATTCCAAAATCATGATTGATGGCAATTCCATTTATGAAATAGATGAAGAGTGTTTGAGGCAAAAGGAAAGAAAGAGACGAGAAAAAGAACAACAAAAAAGAGAAGAAAATCCAAAAAAGCAAAAGAATGTAAGAAACTTAACAAAATGAGTACACGTAATATAAGGGATGCCATATTAAGGCATCCCTTATAGTTTTATCTTAGTCTAGCATCCGCAGCCACAGTCCCAGTTGTTGTTTCCGTTACAGCAGAAAAGAAGAATCAAGATGATCCAAAGACAACTGTTGTTTCCGCAGTCATCTGAACGTCCGCTTCCGAATCCGCATCCGCCGCAGCAGAAGAGAAGAATGATGATCAGAAGGCAGGAAGAGATTCCACCTCTGTTACATCCGAACGTAGAAGCTGAATTTTCGCAGCCACAGCCGCAGTTTGTTGCACTTAAGTCACTCATGTTTATACCCTCCAACAGGTTTCTTTACACTTTATCATATGTATCAAGGCTTGCCAGTGTTTCGAAGAAAACAAACATTTTTTGACGTGTTTGAATATTCTATATTAAAGAAAGAATGACTCGAGGAAATCGATGTATGTATAACCTGAAAAGAAATGTACATTACTGGTGTCAGGATACAATTTCAGGAAACCTGACCGGGAAAGGGATCAATATCGCAATCCTGGATACCGGTATTGCACCTCATCCTGACCTGAAGGATCATATGATTGCCTGGAAAGATATGGTTCATAATAGAGAAAAGCCGTACGATGATAATGGACACGGCACACATGTATCCGGAATCCTGTCCGGAGATGGGCGGAGCAGCCGTAAGACCATATCGGGAATCGCGCCGGAATCCGGAATCATGGCAGTGAAAGTGTTGAACAGTAAAGGAGACGGAAGAATCGCTCATGTGATTGGAGGTATCCAATATATCTTAAAAGAACGAAACCGGTATCGAATAAGGATCGTCAACATTTCCATCGGAACAGCACCGCATCCGGGAAATGCAGATGAAGCAGAACTAGTGTCCTGGGTAGATCGGTTATGGGACGCAGGATTGGTTGTTGTCACCGCAGCCGGAAATCTGGGGCCGGACACCTGCAGCATCACCCTTCCCGGAATCAGCCGCAAAGTAATTACGGTTGGTTCTTGCCTGGGACAGTCATTTTCTAATGAAGTTCCTCAGCAGGCTCTCCTTTATTCCGGCTGTGGACCAACCGAAGAATGTGTCAAAAAACCGGATATCACAGCACCCGGAAACGGGATCTATTCCTGCAATTACCGCTATCCGGTGTACAGTCGAATGCCTTATCTCAAAAAAAGCGGTACTTCCATGGCAACTCCGGTTGTTTCCGGAAGTGTTGCGCTTCTTCTGGAAAAATATCCGGACATGAAGAACACTGAAGTGAAATTGCGTCTTTGGGACAGCTGTGATGATCTGGGACTTCCGGAAAACAGACAAGGACACGGGCAGATCAATATAACCAAATTACTTACGTAAAAAAATTTTAGATTGTCAAGAAAAAACACTTGACACCAAAACGGAAATATTATATGATATCCGAGGTGATAAGTGATGGATGAAATTCTGAAGCAAACATTATTATATGATTTTTACGGTGAACTTCTGACGGATCACCAAAAGGAGATCTATGAACAGGTTGTTCTGGAAGATTATTCGCTAAGTGAGATTGCGAAGGATGCAGGGATCAGCCGCCAGGGTGTGCATGATATGATCAAGCGTTGTAACAAGACACTGGAAGGTTATGAAGAAAAGCTGCATCTTGTGGAGAAGTTCATGTTTATCAAACAGAAAGTTCATGAGATCAATTTATTACTGGAAGATTACGAGGATCAGAATGAGGCTGAACTGATACAGAAAGTCAGAAAGCTCTCAGGCGAGATTATAGAGGAGTTATGATATGGCATTTGACAGCTTAACTGAAAAACTTCAAAATGTATTCAAGAACCTGAGAAGCAAAGGTCGTCTTACGGAAGACGATGTCAAGACCGCACTCAGAGAAGTGAAGATGGCGCTCCTTGAGGCGGATGTGAATTTCAAAGTGGTAAAGAAATTCGTGAAAGATGTTCAGGAACGTGCAGTAGGACAGGACGTGATGAATGGCCTGAACCCGGGGCAGATGGTGATCAAGATCGTAAATGAAGAACTGGTAAATCTGATGGGATCCGAGACAACCGAGATCAAGCTCCAGCCGGGCAGCGCGAAGACAGTCATTATGATGGCAGGTCTTCAGGGTGCTGGTAAGACGACAACGGCGGCAAAGCTCGCCGGTAAGTTCAAACTCAAGGGCAAGAAACCACTTCTGGTCGCATGCGATGTTTATCGTCCTGCTGCGATCAAGCAGCTACAGATCAACGGGGAAAAGCAAGGCGTGGAAGTTTTTTCCATGGGCGAGAATCAGAAACCTGCGAACATTGCCAAGGCTGCGTTGGAACATGCAGCGAAGAACGGCAACAATCTGATCATTCTGGATACAGCCGGACGTCTTCATGTAGACGAAGATATGATGGCGGAGCTTCAGGAGATCAAGAAAACCGTGGAAGTGCATCAGAGTATTCTGGTTGTGGATGCGATGACCGGTCAGGATGCCGTCAATGTAGCGGATCAGTTCAATAAACAGATCGGGATCGACGGTGTGATCGTTACGAAGCTCGACGGTGATACCCGTGGCGGTGCGGCGCTTTCTATTAAAGCCGTGACCGGATGTCCGATTCTCTATGTCGGCATGGGTGAGAAACTTTCAGATCTGGAACAGTTTTACCCGGATCGAATGGCATCACGTATACTCGGTATGGGCGATGTGCTAAGCCTGATTGAAAAGGCAGGTCAGGAAATCGATGAAGACCAGGCCAAGAAGATGACCGAGAAGCTCAAGAAGGCACAGTTCGATTTTGATGATTATCTGGAAAGTATGAAACAGATGCGTAAGATGGGCGGTTTCGGAAATGTAATGAGCATGCTTCCGGGACTGGGAGCGATGGGCGGCAAAGGAAAGATGCCGGATATCGATTCCGACGAAGCGGAGCGTAAAATGGCCCGTGTGGAGGCAATCATTTACTCTATGACTCCTGCGGAGAGAAGCAACCCGGATCTTTTGAATCCTTCCAGAAAGCGAAGAATTGCAGCCGGAGCAGGTGTGGACATTGCCGAAGTAAATCGCACAGTCAAGCAGTTTGACCAGATGCGCAAAATGATGAAACAGTTCCCGGGAATGATGGGAGGAAAAGGCGGAAAACGAGGCAAATTCAGAATGCCGTTCTAGCCGTTATCAGAAGATATATACGCCTTGTGCGTTTATATACACAATATTAGAAAATAATTCAGGAGGTGACATAAAATGGCAGTAAAAATCAGATTAAAAAGAATGGGACAGAAGAAGGCTCCTTTCTATAGAATCGTTGTAGCTGATGCAAGATCTCCAAGAGACGGAAAGTTCATCGAAGAAATCGGAACTTATGATCCGAATCAGGATCCGAGCGTATTCAAGGTAGATGAAGAAGCAGCTAAGAAATGGTTAAACAACGGTGCTCAGCCTACAGAAGTAGTTGGAAAGATTTTTAAAGCAGCAGGTATTGAGAAATAGGCTGCTTCGCGGAGGTGCGAGTGATGAAAAATTTAGTAGAAGTAATTACGAAAGCACTTGTGGACAATCCGGAAGGCGTTGTAGTTACCGAGAAACAGGAAGGCAAGACAACCGTTATCGAAGTGCATGTATCCGACAATGATATGGGCAAGGTAATCGGTAAGCAAGGCCGTATTGCAAAAGCAATCCGTTCCGTTGTTAAAGCAGCTGCGGCAAAAGAAGACAAAAAAGTTGTAGTTGAAATTATGCAATAATAACCGTAAGAAAATGAACGCAGGTAAGGTTTTATCTGCGTTTTCTTTTCGTAATCAACATGAAAGCAAGGGAGAAAACGATGCAGCAAAATGAATATTTACAAGTAGGCGTCATCACCTCGACCCATGGTATACGCGGAGAAGTAAAGGTGTTTCCGACAACCGACGATCCGTCACGCTTTGAAGACTTGAAAGAAGTCGTTCTGGATACCGGTAAAGAATACCGGAAACTCGCAATCGAAGGTGTAAAATATTTCAAACAATTCGTAATCCTTAAATTTAAAGGAATCGATAATATAAATGATATAGAAAAATATCGAAAGATGCCCCTTCTGGTGTCAAGAGAAGACGCTGTAGAACTGGAAGATGACGAATACTTTATGGCTGATATTCTGGAAATGGATGTATATACAGATGGGGGAGAATTATTCGGAACGCTCACAGATATCCTGGAGACGGGCGCCAATGATGTGTATGTGATCGATACCAAAGAACACGGAGAAGTGCTGATCCCTGCGATTAAAGACTGCATTCTGGATGTGAATACCGAAGAAAATAAAATGACGATTCATCTGATGGACGGATTGATTTCATAGGACAGGAGAAAAACGTATGAGATTTCACATTATGACTTTATTTCCGGATATGGTATTAAATGGTCTGAATACGAGCATCATCGGACGTGCAGCCGAGAAAGGAATTCTCCAGATTGAAGCCTGGAATATCCGGGATTATGCGTTTAACAAACACAACAGTGTCGATGATTATCCTTACGGTGGCGGTGCGGGAATGTTGATGCAGGCAGAACCGGTTTTTCAGACTTATAAGGCAATCTGCGGTGAAATCGGGGCTTCCGATGACAAGAAACCGCGCGTTGTCTATCTATCACCCCAGGGCAGACCGTTCAACCAGTCCATGGCAGAAGAATTTTCCAAAGAGGAAGAACTGATCCTTCTCTGTGGCCATTATGAAGGAATTGATGAACGAGTTCTGGAAGAGATCGTAACAGATTATGTATCGGCAGGCGATTATGTTCTGACCGGAGGCGAGCTCCCCGCTATGATGATGGTGGATGCCATATCCAGACTGATTCCGGGAGTCCTTCACAATGATGTGTCAGCAGAATTTGAAAGCTTTCAGGATCATCTCCTGGAATATCCGCAGTATTCCAGACCGGAAGTATGGCACGACAAGCAGGTACCTCCGATCCTCCTTTCCGGTCATCATGCAAACGTAGAAAAATGGCGCAGAGAACAATCCGTAATCCGGACTGCCAAATGGAGACCGGATCTTCTGAAACATGCACTCTTAACAGAAGATGAGTGGAAAATTGCCAGAGAAATACGTGATAAAAAGAAAATAAACGAATAAATAATCTACTTGGCTGTAAACAGTGTCATATGGTATAATATTTTCAGGTATAATTCTTTGTGTCTGGAAAGGGGGACTCTATATGATGGAACAGAAAATAGAGAGTCTGAAACGTGCATTAAAAGAAAGTAAATACACGGTAGCACTCTGTGGTTCCGGTATTCTGGAAGAGGAAGGGTACATGATGCTCAAAAAACCGGAGAGAGCTTATGATATCGAAACCCGATATGGTGTGTCACCGGAATACATTTTTTCTGATGGGTATTACAGCACAAGACCTGATAAATTTTTTGAATTTTACAGGAATGAAGTGCTCCTGGATATTGAGCCGGGAGATTCTCCGAGAAAACTGGCAGAACTTGAAAGAGCCGGAATGATCGACTGTATTGTAACGAGCAATATTTACAACCTGTCAGGGCGTGCAGGATGCAGAAATGTCGTCAATCTGCACGGAAATATTTACGATAACAAATGCCCGCACTGCGGAAGAAGTTATTCGGTCGATTATATAAAAAATACTGTCAAAGTTCCTCGATGTGAGAGCTGTGGATCCGTGATCCGGCCCATGGTATCGCTTTTCGGAGATATGCTGGACGGACAATTGATTGCCAGAACAGCTACAGAGCTTGAAAAGGCAGATGTTCTTCTGATTCTTGGAACTACACTGGATTCTGAAGTATTTCATAATTATGTAAAATACTTTGACGGAAGCCGACTTATCGTCGTTCATAAGGAACCACATCTGAAAGACAGATACGCAGACCTGGTTATTTGTGATGACCCGAAAAATGTGTTGAATGCACTATGATTTCACAAAAAACCCTTGCATCCTTTGCTGTGTTGTGGTAAAATGTAGCATGTTGTGAGAAGAAAGAGATGGTCCTCTGGTACGAATTACGTATTTATGAACGTCAAAATATGAAGGAGGTCACACATGAACGAAATTATTAAAAACATTGAAGCAGCACAGTTAAAAGCAGATGCTCCGGAATTCAGAGTTGGTGATACTGTAAAAGTATACGGTAAAATCAAAGAAGGAAACCGTGAAAGAATTCAGGTTTTTGAAGGAACTGTTTTAAAAAGACAGGGCGGCGGAGCAAGAGAAACATTTACAGTAAGAAAGAATTCTAACGGAATCGGTGTTGAGAAGACATGGCCGCTGCACTCACCAAACGTAGAAAAAGTAGAAGTTGTTCGTAAAGGTAAAGTAAGACGTGCAAAACTGAACTACTTAAGAGATCGTGTAGGTAAGAGAGCAAAAGTAAAAGAGTTAGTAAAATAGTAAATGCTTTAGAGGGACAAATACAAATGGGTACTTGTCCCTTTTTCACACTATAGAATAGGATTTCTGATATTTACAAAAGGGGAGAACTATGCACAGAGATTTGCAATTCGGGAAAGAGACGAAAAGGCGGGCCAGTTTTGAATGGGTTCCGGGAGCTTTGAAATGGCTTCTGCAGATCATCATCGTATGTTTTATGGCGTTTGTATTTGTGTGGTATTTCGGACAGCGAGTCAGCAACATCGGGGATTCCATGAGTCCGATCATTAAGAACGGGGATATCGTTCTGGTAAATCGCATTCTCTACGACGCAAGTACACCCAAAAGAGGAGATGTGATCGTATTCAAACCGAACGGAAATGAAATGCTTCATTCATACATTAAGCGAATCATTGCACTTCCCGGTGAGACGGTGAAAATCGAAGAAGGAAAGATATTCGTTAATGGGAAAGAGCTGGAAGAGGAATATGAAACCAGTGCAATTGTCGATGCCGGGCTTGCGTCTGAAGAAATCACTCTTGCAGGAGATGAATTCTTCGTACTGGGAGACAACCGCGAGAGCAGTACAGACAGCAGAATGCCTGAAATCGGTAATGTGAAACGTTCTGAAATCGAGGGAAAGGCATGGTTTATCATAACCCCCGGGAAGCGTTTTGGATGGATAGAATAGAAAGAAGTGAGGATGAAGTATGAATTTTCAATGGTATCCTGGACATATGACAAAGGCAAGAAGGATGATGCAGGAGAATATCAAATTGATCGATCTGGTAATCGAACTTGTGGATGCAAGAATCCCCATGAGCAGCCGGAATCCGGATATTGACGAACTGGGACGAGGCCGTGCCAGACTGATCCTTCTAAATAAAAGTGATCTTGCAGATGACAGATGCACAGATGAATGGGTAGCATATTTTAAAGGAAAAGGATATTCAGTTGTAAAAGTAAATTCGAGAAAAGGCGGCGGAATGAAAAGCATTCAGAATGTGATTCAGGAAGCGTGCCGTGAAAAGATCGAGCGGGACCGGAAACGAGGAATTTTAAACCGTCCGGTTAGAGCTATGGTTGCCGGAATTCCGAACGTCGGAAAATCTACATTTATTAATTCTCTTGCCGGAAAGGCCTGCGCCAAAACCGGAAACAAACCGGGAGTCACAAAGGGAAAACAGTGGATACGCTTGAACAAAAATGTCGAGCTTCTCGACACACCGGGAATCCTCTGGCCGAAATTTGAAGACCAGACAGTAGGTCTCCGACTGGCTTTAATCGGCTCCATTAAAGATGAAATCATGAATATTGAAGAACTGGCAGCTGAACTTTGCGGATTCATGAAGAAAGAATATCCCGGAAGATTAGCTGAAAAATATGCGGTAGATGAAGTGGAAGATAATTATCAGATGCTGGAACAAATTGCAGAAAGCCGTCATTGTCTGGTTCGCGGGAATGAACTTGACACGAAAAAAGCAGCTTCCATGCTTCTGGATGATTTCAGGAATGGTAAGATCGGACCGCTTACGCTTGAATTTGTAAAGGAGTATGAACATGAATCATAATACAGAGCAGGAACTCGTTAACGCAGCGGATACTGTTAAAAAAACTTCCGGTTTCTGGAAAGAACTGGGCAGCTGGATCCTTTATTTTTTATTTGTCATCGCAATCACATATCTGATTATTACATTTGTCGGTCAGCGCACCAAAGTTGACGGACATTCCATGGAACCGGCGTTAAGCAATGGAGATAATCTGATCGTAGACAAGCTGTCCTTCCGATTCCGTGATCCGCAGCGGTATGAAGTAATCGTATTCCCATACCAGCACGCGGAAAATACATATTATATCAAACGCATCATCGGGCTCCCGGGCGAAACTGTCCAGGTGAAGGACGGAGCCGTATATATCAACGGTGAACAGCTGGACGAACATTTCGGAGCCGAGCCGATGGTAAATGCCGGAATTGCGGCGGAGCCGATTACGTTGGGTGAAGATGAGTATTTTGTATTGGGAGATAACAGAAATCACAGCAGCGACAGCCGGGAACCAAGCGTCGGTGTCTTAAAGCGAGACCAGCTCATAGGGCGTGCATGGGTTCGGATCTATCCGTTCAACAAAATCGGAGTGGTAAATCATGGATAAAAAAAGCATCAGAGAAATTGAAGAAGAATTCAAACAGACTACGGGGGACCGAAATGCGCTTTATTTGCGTTATGCTGATGATGACCGCGCCGGAGTCATTCGCCTGATTGCGAAATACAGGAAACAGGATGAGAAATGTAAAAAAGAACAGGATCGCCTGGAGGCGATGTGCTGTTATGAGAAGGAATACAGCAGCTACGGCATAGTATGCGGTATCGACGAAGCCGGAAGAGGACCACTGGCAGGTCCGGTCGTTGCCGGTGCGGTGATTCTTCCGAAAGATTGCCGCATCCTATATCTGAACGATTCCAAACAGCTCTCTGCTAAGAGAAGAGAATGTCTTTACGATGAGATCATGGAGAAAGCGATTTCGGTCGGTGTCGGTATGGCAAGCCCGGCAAGAATCGATGAGATCAATATTCTTCAGGCAACTTATGAAGCAATGCGTAAGGCAATCGACAATCTGAACTGCGTACCGGATGTCCTGCTCAATGACGCCGTTACCATACCTGAAGTTTCTATCAGACAGGTGCCGATCATCAAGGGGGACGCAAAAAGCCTTTCCATAGCCGCAGCAAGCGTCATTGCGAAGGTCACAAGGGACCGGCTCATGATCCAATACGATGAAGTGTTTCCGGAATATGGTTTTAAGGATCACAAAGGATACGGATCCGCCGCACATATCGAAGTGTTGAAACGTCTCGGTCCGACACCGATCCACCGACAGACATTCATTAAAAATTTTTTTGACTGATCCGCTAGAAAGAGAGCGGCGTGATCAGCTATCTGAACACACAGGTTGTACTTGCGGGAAACCAGATCTGATGCGATATGAACAAACAAAAGGAACACAGAGATCATCATTCAAACAGACGAAGAACAGGAGCTGATTATGAACTCCTTGCAGGAGATTTTCTGAAAAAGCAGGGTTATCGGATCCTTCAGTATAATTTTCGCTGCAGAAACGGCGAGATTGATATCATCGCAGAAAACGGATGTGATTTGATATTCTGTGAAGTGAAATACCGAAGTGGTTCCCAATCTGCGATTCCGCTTGAAGCGGTGCATCCAGAAAAGCAGCGCCGGATTTCCAAAACGGCACTGTATTATCTTACAAAGACGAATCAGACAGAACGATTCTGCAGATTTGACGTGATCGGAATTACGGATCAGGAAATAACTTGGGTAAAAAATGCATTTGATTTTACAGGAGTGTAAGAATGAAAATAGGATTACATTATAAAGATAACAGAAAGGTATTTGAAGAAAAAGAAATCGAACAGGTTCCTTTTCTTCAGTATCCGCTTTTTGAAAATACGAACATCGTGAATCACGGGATTTCTACACGTCTTGGTGGTGTGAGCAAAGGAATCTACGCGACAATGAATCTCAGCTATACCCGTGGTGACGCGGAGGAGAATGTGCGTGAAAACTATCGCAGAATCGGAAAGGCAATTGGCGTTGATCCTGCCCGTATGGTTTGTTCACGCCAGACACATACTACCAATGTCCGGATTGTGACGGAAGCAGATGCCGGAAAAGGAGTGACGAGAGAGCGGGATTATGATAATGTGGATGGCCTTGTGACCAATATCCCCGGCATCTGCCTTGTAACGTTCTATGCAGACTGTGTTCCGCTTCTTTTTGTTGATCCGGTCAAACGTGTCATCGCATCCAGTCATTCTGGGTGGAGGGGAACTGCCGCGAGGATGGGTCAGGTAACCGTAGATATCATGCGAAGCAAATTCGATTGCAGGCCGGAAGATATTCTTGCGGCAGTCGGGCCTTCCATCTGTCAGGATTGCTATGAAGTAAGTGAAGATGTCATTCAGAAATTTCAGAACGCATTTGATGAAGCAGACTGGAATGATCTATATGATCGAAAGGAGAACGGAAAATATCAGCTGAATCTATGGAAAGCAAATGAGATTGTGCTTCTTCAGGCCGGCATTTTACCGGAGCATCTGGCCGTGACGAATCTCTGTACCTGCTGTAATCCGGATCTTCTGTTTTCACACCGTGCATCGAATGGAAAACGAGGAAATCTGGCAGCATTTCTTGCATTAAAGGAGGAGCAATAGCATGCAGTTACGTAATCCTGTTTTATTTCTTGCCGAATCGACGGATCTTACAGTTAACGCAGAAGAAGCGGTTGAAAAAATCAGTACATTTAACAAAATACTTGAGACAAAAGGACCGGAAGTCCTTTCATTCGCGATCCGTGTGCTTCTGGTCCTTGTCTTCTTTTATATCGGGCATCGCCTGATTGGCTGGGTAAGGAAGATCGTCCGTGGCTCCATGAAACGCGGTAATATTGATACCGGTGCATGCCAGTTCGTGGATTCCCTGTTGAAATTCGGGCTCCATATTCTTCTGGTTCTGTATCTGGCTAATGAACTGGGCATCGAATCCACATCCACAGCAGCTATTATTGCCTCCGGTGGTATGGCAGTCAGCCTTGCACTGCAGGGAAGTCTCTCCAATCTTGCAGGCGGAATGCTGATTCTCCTTTTGAAACCGTTCGTAGTCGGGGATTATATTATGGAGGACAGTCACGGCAACGAAGGAACGGTGAAGGAAATACAGATTTTTTATACAAAGCTTTCAACGGTGGACAATAAAACGATCGTCATTCCGAACGGTACACTTGCAAATACCAGTCTGACCAATTTTTCCGACAAAGAATATCTCAAACTGGATCTACGGGTAGACATTTCCTATGATTCTGACTTGCGTAAAGCGAAAGCGCTCCTTTACGACATTCTGGATAAGGACGAAGATGTTGATAAAGAAAGGGAACACATTGTATTCGTACATGATCTGGGAGAGAGTTCTGTCGTATTAGGAGTGCGTGCATTCGTGAAGACGGAAAAATACTGGCCGACGCGATGGCGACTGCTGGAAACGATCAAACTGACCCTGGATGAGAACGGTATTGAAATTCCGTTTGCACAATTAAAAGTACATATGGATAAATAGTTTGACAGCTTTTGTGTGAGAGATTATAATAAACGGGAAATTTAACAGGGAGAAGATACGATGAGAGTGATAGCAGGGAAAGCACGGCGTATACAACTGAAGACGATTGAAGGGATGGATACCCGTCCGACTACGGACCGGATCAAGGAGACTCTTTTCAATATGATTTCACATGGGCTTTGCGACTGCACCTTTCTTGATCTTTTTGCAGGCAGCGGTGCAATCGGTATCGAAGCTCTGAGCCGAGGTGCAGAAAAAGCGGTATTTGTAGAGAAGAACCCCCGTGCGGCAGCGTGTATCAGGGAAAACCTGGAACGGACGAAGCTTTCCGGTCAGGCTGAAGTGATTATAAGTGATGCGCTAGGAGCACTTCGAAAATTGGAAGGAAAGAAAAGATTTGACTATGTATTTATGGATCCGCCGTACAATCATCTGTTGGAAAAGCAGATGCTCGAATATCTGGCTGATTCTTCACTGCTTGCTTACGACGCACTGATTATCGTAGAAGCATCTCTTGAAACGGATTTTTCCTATCTCGAGGGGCTTGGTTTCTCTTTGATTAAACGAAAAGAATACAAAACAAATGCACATGTTTTTGTGCAGCGCAAAGGAGAAGACCAATGTTAAGAGCAATCTATCCCGGTAGTTTTGATCCGGTTACCTTCGGGCACCTCGATATCATGACAAGAGCCTGTAATATTGTGGACGAACTGATTATCGGTGTGCTGCGGAATAAAGCAAAAATGCCGTTGTTTTCTGTAGAAGAACGTGTTAAAATGTTAGAAGAAGTAACTTGTAATCTGCCGAACGTCAGAATTATTCCTTTTGAAGGACTGCTTGTCGATTTCGCAAAGGAGTTGGATGCGAAAGTTGTCATTCGAGGACTTCGTGCGATCACAGACTTTGAATACGAACTGCAGATGGCTCAGACGAACCAGAAGCTGCAGTCAGATATAGAGACATTATTTCTCACCACCAGCCTGGATTATTCATATCTGAGCTCAACAACTGTAAAAGAAGTGGCAGCCTTTGGCGGAGATATTTCTCAATTTGTGCCGGAAGCTGTAGCTGACAGAATGAAAGATAAAATGCCGTAAATCCAAACGGCAAGAAGGAGAGTGTAAATTATGAGCAGCCGTATTGAACAGATTATTGAAGAAATTGAAGAGTACATCGACAGTTGTAAATTTCAGCCCTTATCTACAACTAAAATTATTGTAAATAAGGATCAGATGGATGAACTTCTTCGCGAACTCCGTATGAAAACTCCGGATGAGATCAAGCGCTATCAGAAGATTATCGCAAACAAAGATGCGATCCTTGCCGATGCCCAGTCTAAAGCAGAAAGCATGATCGAGGAAGCGCAGATCCACACCAACGAGCTTGTAAGTGAACATGAGATCATGCAGCAGGCATATTCTCAGGCAAATGAGATCGTAATGGCGGCCACAGAGCAGGCTCAGCAGATCCTGGATAATGCAACGAACGATGCAAACGATATCCGCATCGGTGCGATGCAGTATGCGGATGATCTTCTTGCAAATGCCGAAAGCATCATTGGTCATACGCTGGACAGTTATACGACGAAGTATGACGGACTTGTGAATTCTCTGCAGGAATGCTACGATGTTGTACGTAACAACCGCGCAGAACTTGAAATACCGGATAAATCTGCTCGAGGACTTGAAGCAGAATTCGGTACAGAAGAATTACCGGAAGAATAATAAGGGGAGCACGGCAATTCATCAACGATACAATGTCACAAAGGCAAAAGATAAAAGGCTGGTTACCAAAGCGGTAATCAGCTTTTCTGTTATGTAGCGTGCCATGGAGAAATCGGTTTTCGCAGTCATACATCTGGTCTGAAATACAGCACAGATTCCACCAAAAGAAATAAGTGCCATCATAAGAGCATACCGGATTGGAAAGAGAAACCGGCTATTTGCCAGCATGCTGATACCGGCTGTGATTTCTATAGAGGGAAGAATCAAATTGCACCAGATCAAATTTCTGCAAGGAATCTCCTTGAGCAATGCAAGCGCAATGGAGCAGACGATGATATATCCGCCTATTTTCACAATTCCTTCACAGCTCTCTGTAATACAGTCATCAAGAAGTTCCAACATCGTTTCCGGCTTCGATGAGAGATCCGCCATAATTTTGGATGCTCTCGGGGTACTGGTTCTACCGTAAAAGTTGCGAAAAATGAAACTGCAGATTACCGAGGATGAGACCAGAATCATAAGACTTATCAAAGCCAGATCTTTTCGCTTCAGCGTTTGCATGCATACATAGCTAATGACGAACATCGGACTGGTGTTGTTACAAAAAGACAACAGATATTCACCTTCTTTTTCGGAAATATATCCGGATTTCACAAGACTTACGGAGGTTCTTGCACCCATTGGATATCCGCAGAAAAAGCCGGTCAGAACGGCAAGAGAAGAAGCCGGCGATATCTGAAATAATGCACCGGTTACCGGATGCAAAAGAGAAGATATTGCTTCCAGAGCACTGCTTCCTGTAAGCAGACCGGTGATAACCATGAACGGAAACAGGGTGGGAAGAACCGTTCGAAACCATAGAAGAAGCCCCTCTCTGGCACCTGCAAATACTACTCCCGGGAAAGTAAGCATCAGAACAAAAAGTGTGATCAGGAATAATGTGTTGAGATTATGCTTCATAAAACCTCAAAATACAAAATCTTTTCTTCACAATATACGGGACAATATCACAGTTTATTCCATTTCCGGATCCAGTGAAAATAACATAAGATTTCGCTATTACGCATAGATTCATAAAAAAACGGAGATGCGTCTGGATGCGTAAAAACAAATCCGGCCTTTTCCTTCTGTATCTACTGGGTGCTGCCTTTCTTGTTATGATTCTTAACACAAATCTGAAGATGAAGGCACGTCTGACAAAACTGAATGATACGACGATATTTTCGGATGAATTCCGCTCTCATGAAATCGGTGAGGAGAATCTCAAGATACTGAAAGAGATGCAGCCGGAGGACCGGGGAACATCCGCAGCGCTGATGATGCTGGGGGGATTTGAAAACGGGGAGGAAAAGCTGTGGACCTCCAGGCCTGCCTGGAGAGCGTACAGGGACGCCTGCTGTGCAATCTGGAATGAAGCAATTTATTTTCCGGTGCCGAACTCAACTGTACATGAGGAATATCAGGTCCATTTTACGGATTCCTGGATGAACGAACGCACCTATGGTGGAAAACGAGGACATGAGGGTACTGATCTTATGGCCTCGAAAGATGTACCCGGTCTGTATCCGGTTGTCAGTATTTCGGACGGCACTGTTATGAATAAAGGCTGGCTGGAAAGGGGCGGATACCGTATCGGAATTCTGTCTGCTCAAGGCGGCTATTATTATTATGCACATCTGGATTCCTATGCGGATCTGGAGGAAGGAGACACTGTTTGTGCGGGAGATCTCATCGGATTTATGGGAAATACTGGTTATGGGGAAGAAGGGACAAAAGGAATGTTTCCGACGCATCTCCATATCGGTATCTATTTATATCCTGGCGAAAATGAGATCAGTGTGAATCCGTACTGGATTTTACGAACATTGGAAGAGAAAAAACTTTCCTGTTCATTCTAACTATGTTATACTTAAACGATATGGAGGAAAGATTCATGATACAATTGCCAGAAAGATTTGAAGAAAAGATGCAGTGCCTTCTGGGCTCTGAATTTGAGGAATATATCCGCTGTTACGAGGAGCCGCGTTATTATGGGCTTCGGGTTAATACACGAAAGATCTCTGTGGAGGACTTCCTGAAAATTGCACCATTTCCGCTGACACCGATCCCGTGGATTGAAAATGGATTTTATTATGACGGGGAGCAGGTCGCGCCGGCGAAACACCCCTACTATTTTGCAGGGCTGTATTATCTGCAGGAGCCCAGCGCGATGACACCGGCCAATCGGCTTCCTGTATCACCGGGAGAACGTGTGCTGGATGTATGTGCAGCCCCCGGCGGAAAAGCAACGGAACTTGGAGCAAAGCTTATGGGAGAAGGGGTACTGGTTGCCAATGATATCAGCAGTTCCCGTGCAAAGGGGCTTCTTAAGAATCTGGAAGTATTCGGCATCGGGAACATGCTGGTCCTCAGTGAAGAACCGGGTAAGCTGGAGAACTATTTTACCGGATATTTTGACAAGATTCTTATCGATGCTCCCTGCTCGGGAGAAGGGATGTTCCGCAAGGACAGGAAGATGGTAAAAGCCTGGGAAGAACATGGCCCATCCTTTTTTGCGAAACTCCAGCGAAGTATCATCACCCAGGCTGCACGCATGCTGAAGCCGGGAGGCATGATGCTGTATTCAACATGTACCTTCGATCCGGAAGAGAATGAAGGTACGATCATGCATCTTTTGAAGGAATATCCGGAATTTGAAATTCTTGAGATGAAAGGATATGAGGGCTTTGCAGAAGGAATCCCATCGGCAATAGACGGAGGAATTCCCAAACTGACGAAAACCGTACGCATTTTCCCGCACCGCATGAGAGGCGAGGGGCATTTCCTGGCACTTCTGCAAAAAGGACAGGCGGATACAGAACATGATGCCGATCATTATCCTTCCGCAAAGGGGGGCAGGAAAATTCCGGAAGAGCTTTCTGAATTTTTTGCGGATGTCGCATGGAATCTGAAGCCGGAACGCCTTGATATCCGCAATGAAAGGGTTTATTACATGCCGGAGGATCTGCCTGATCTAAAGGGAATCCGTTTTCTGAGAAGCGGCCTTCTGCTTGGAGAACTAAAGAAAAAGCGTTTTGAGCCAAGCCAGGCGCTTGCCATGAATCTTTCGATGGAATCATATGCCCATACCTTGGATCTAAAAGCGGAAGATACACGTGTACAGCGTTATCTGAAAGGTGAGACCATCGACGTAGATGATCTTGTTTCTTCCCGGGCAAAGGGATGGCATCTTGTCTGTGTGGACGGATATCCGCTTGGATGGGGCAAGCTTGCAGGAGGAACACTGAAGAATAAATATCTGCCAGGATGGAGGAATCAGTCTGCATGATCCGGTTAGACAAATACCTTGCCGACATGGGTATGGGTACACGAAGTGAGATTAAGAAAGCAATTCGTCAGGGAATGGTAAAAGTCGATGACGTGACGGTGAAAAAACCGGAACTGAAGGTTGATGCCGATACGCAGAAAATCGCGGTGAACGGAAAAGAAGTTGTGTATCGCCGGATGGAATATTACATGATGAACAAACCGGCCGGAGTGGTCTCTGCGACAAAAGATCCAAAAGAGAAAACCGTGCTTGATCTGTTCAAAGAACAGCGGAGAAAGGATCTCTTTCCCGTAGGAAGACTGGACAAGGATACGGTAGGACTGCTTCTTGTCACCAACGACGGAGAACTGTCGCATCGCCTCCTGGCGCCCGGAAAACATGTCGATAAGATTTATTATGCAAAAATAGACGGAGAAGTTAATTCTGAAGATGCAGATGCATTTGCACAGGGAATAGATATAGGAGACGAGAAGCTGACCCTTCCGGCCAGACTTGAGATCCTGACTTCCGGGAAAGAATCCGAGATCCGTCTTACTATTCAGGAAGGACGTTTTCATCAGGTCAAAAGAATGTTCGAAGCTCGGGGCAAGAAGGTGATCTATCTGCGGCGAGAGTCCATGGGAACACTTGTACTGGATCCACAGCTCAGAGAAGGAGAGTATCGTCCATTGACCGAGGAGGAACTGAAGAAGTTATGTTAGAAGAAATGGAAGCCGTGATCTTTGACCTGGACGGAACATTGGTTGATTCCATGTGGGTCTGGGTCGAAATCGACAAAGAATATATTGAGAAATACGATCTTCGTGCGCCGGAGGATTTTTACGAACAGATGGAAGGGAAAAGTTTTACAGAGACAGCACAGTATTATCTGGATGTCTTTCCCGAACTTCCGCGCACGATCGAGGAAATAAAACAGGAATGGTATGAGATGGCACTGCATAAATATACGCATGAAGTCAGGCTGAAAGACGGTGCAAAGGAGTTCCTGCATGGAATCCACAAAAACCGGATCCGTACCGCCATAGCGACCAGCAATGACCGGAAACTGGTTCTGGCCACACTGAATGCTCTGGGAATCCAGAATGATATTGATGTAATCTGCACATCCTGTGAAGTGAAGAAGGGCAAACCGGCCCCGGACGTGTATCTGGCTGCTGCAAATAATCTTGGCATTGCGCCGGAGAAATGCCTGGTGTTTGAAGATGTACCGATGGGCATCCTTGCCGGGAAAAATGCCGGTATGAAGGTGTGTGCTGTAGAAGATGCATTTTCCAGCTGGCAGGAAGAGAAGAAACGGCAGCTTGCCGATTATTATATTCACAGCTATCATGATATAAAAAATCAAACATTCGAGGTATTATAAATGAGTCAGGGATTTTTACCAATTAACAGAAAGGAAATGCAGGACAGAGGATGGGATCAGGTTGATTTTGTCTATGTGTGCGGAGACGCTTACGTGGATCATCCCTCATTTGGTCATGCCATCATTACAAGGCTTCTGGAATCACACGGATACCGGGTTGCAATCCTGTCACAGCCGGACTGGAAAACGCCGGACAGCATTTGCGAATTCGGGGAACCGCGTCTGGCCTTTCTGGTTTCTGCGGGAAATATGGATTCCATGGTCAATCATTATACCGTTTCAAAGAAAAGGCGCCATCAGGATTCCTACACTCCCGGAGGCGTGATGGGAAAACGTCCCGATTATGCCGCTGTGGTTTATGGGAATTTGATCCGCCAGCGTTATAAAAAGACTCCGATTATTTTAGGGGGAATCGAAGCAAGCCTTCGAAGACTTGCCCACTACGATTACTGGTCAGACCGTCTGAAACGCTCCATCCTTCTGGATTCCGGAGCAGATCTGATTTCCTATGGAATGGGGGAACGCTCGATCATTGAGATTGCAGAGGCACTGGATGCCGGACTCGATGTCAAAGATCTGACCTATCTTGACGGAACTGTCTGCAAAGTGAAGAGTCTGGACAGCATTTATGATGCAGTCATGCTGGAATCCTACGAAGCAATGAAAGAAGACAAGCTTCTCTATGCCAAGAGTTTCTACACCCAGTATCAGAATACGGATCCCTATTCCGGCAAACGTCTGGTGGAACCTTATTCTGACCATCTTTATGTGGTTCAGAATCCACCGGCGAAACCACTTACCCAGCAGGAAATGGATGATGTGTACAGCCTTCCCTATATGAGAACGTATCATCCGTCCTATGAAAAATTCGGAGGAGTACCGGCGATCAGTGAAGTGAAATTCAGCCTGATCAGCAACAGAGGCTGTTTCGGCGGCTGCAATTTCTGCGCACTGACTTTCCATCAGGGTCGTATCATTCAGACAAGAAGCCATGAATCTTTAATTGAAGAAGCAAAGGGATTTACAGAAGACCCGGATTTCAAAGGCTACATTCACGATGTAGGTGGACCAACTGCAAATTTCCGTGCACCCGCCTGCAAGAAGCAATTAAAATACGGCGCCTGTCCGAACAAACAGTGTCTGTTCCCGGCCCCTTGTAAAAACCTGATTGCCGATCATACAGACTATACGGCTCTGTTAAGGAAATTAAGAGAACTGCCGAAGGTGAAAAAAGTTTTCATTCGTTCTGGAATCCGGTTTGATTATCTTCTGGCGGATTCGGACGACACGTTCTTCCGGGAACTCTGTCAATATCATGTCAGCGGCCAGCTGAAAGTCGCACCGGAACACGTATCGGATGATGTTTTGAAGATGATGGGCAAGCCGGAACATGCCGTATATGAAAAATTCACAAAAAAATATGAGAAGCTGAATCAGAAAATGGGATTGAAGCAGTATCTGGTTCCCTATCTGATGTCTTCGCACCCAGGATCTACACTTAAAGATGCAGTATGTCTTGCAGAATATCTGAGAGATCTTGGGTATATGCCCGAACAAGTACAGGATTTCTATCCGACACCGTCCACGATTTCTACATGCATGTACTATACTGGTGTAGACCCGCGTACCATGAAGCCGGTCTATGTGCCAAAGAATCCGCATGAAAAAGCGATGCAGCGGGCATTGATCCAGTATCGTAACCCTCAGAATTACGATCTGGTCATGGAAGCACTGAAGAAGACAGGACGTATGGATCTGGTCGGATTCGGAGAAAAATGTCTGATTCGTCCCAGAAAACTGCGTTCTGAAAAACAGAATACAGAATCAAAGAAAAAGAAAGATTCAAAGAAAAATACGGATATGAAAAAGAAAACCGTTCCCACAAAGAAATCAAACGTAAGAAAGAAGAGGTGATACGATGAAGATAGCAATTGTAACCGGAGCATCTTCCGGGCTCGGCCGTGAATTTGTCAGACAGATTACACGTCTCTATAAGAATCTGGATGAGATCTGGGTGGTTGCGCGAAGAGCCGAAAGGCTGGAAGAACTGAAAGAAAAGCTTCCAGTGTATATCCGTGTCTTTGCAGGAGATATGGAAGAGGATCTAATTTACAAGCAGGTGCTGAACCGCCTGGAAAATCAGAATCCGGATGTCCGAATGCTGGTAAATGCAGCCGGATTCGGGAAAATGGGAACGATCGAAGAGATTGCAGCCGAAGATAAAAAACTGCAGCTCCGCATGATCGATCTGAATTGCCGGGGACTTACCGAGATGACTCTGACTTGCCTTCCTTACATGTCAAAAGGGAGCCGGATCATAAATGTGGCCAGTGCTGCTGCGTTCTGCCCACAGAGCGGATTCGCGGTATATGCAGCCACAAAATCCTATGTACTCAGCTTTTCCAAAGGGCTTGGTGCCGAAGTCAGAAAGAAAGGAATTATTGTCACAGCTGTCTGTCCGGGACCGGTAGATACCGAATTCTTTGATGTAGCAGGGACCAATAACAGTCTGATGAAAAAAAAGGTTCTCAGTGATGCACCTTCCGTAGTGAGAAAGGCTCTTATCGATGCCAGAAACCGCAAATCTATGTCTGTCTACGGAATCCCGATGAAAGCGGCACAGGCTGCGGCCAAGCTGCTTCCGGATCACATGATTCTGGCAGCGATGGAAAAACTCGGATAACTTCACAATGAATCAATGATATAAAAAGTAAGGCGGGATAACAAATGAAAATACATAAGGGAGAAGCAGGATATCTGAAAAAAAGAAAAGTTCAGCTTATGATCGAGCTGATTCTGGAGGCATCTTTGATCGGAGGGCTTCTTATTGCCGGATATCTTCTGAACCATACAAGACTGAATATATTTACACTGGTAGCCATCCTTGCATGCTTACCGGCATGCAGAGCACTGGTCAATCTGATCATGCTCCTTCCGCACCATTCCATGGATGAGGCGACAGAGCTTGAGATTTCCGGTGTGACGGAATACCTGACGATGCTCTATGACCTGGTCATCACCAGTGAACGAAAAGCGATGCCGGTTGATGCAATTGCCATTTCAGGTAAAACGATCTGTGGATATGCCCGAAACAAAAAGGTCGATACGAATTACTGCGCAAGGCATATCAAGTCCATACTTGCACAGAATAAAATTGAGAAAGTAACCGTTAAGATTTTCCATGATTATGTTGCTTTTCTTAGCAGAGCTGAAGGAATGAATAACATTGCCGCAGTTGAACGCGCAGATCAGCAGCGTCTGGAAGATGATATCAAGCAGATTATAATGGATATTTCTCTGTAGAAGGAGACCGTCATGCAGAAAATCATCGTTTCACCAAACGAGGCCGGACAACGTCTTGACAAATTACTGACCAAACACTTAAGCGAAGCTCCAAAAAGCTTTTTCTATAAAATGCTTCGGAAGAAAAATATTAAATTAAATGGAGCAAGAGCTCAGGGAAATGAAAAACTGAAAGCCGGAGATGAGATCACACTCTTTCTTGCGGAAGAAACCATACAAAAATTTTCAGGCAAAAAAGAGACGATTCAGAATGAATTTCTGCGTCTGAAAGAGCAAAAAACTCCATTTCAGGTTCTGTACGAGGATTCAGAGGTTCTTCTTGTCGGCAAACCTTCCGGGATGCTTTCTCAGAAAGCAAAACCACAGGATATTTCACTCAACGAATATGTGATTGCGTACATGCTCAAAAGCGGATCGCTCTCCTTAGAAGAACTAAAAAGCTTTAAGCCCGGTATCTGTAACCGTCTGGATCGGAATACAAGCGGCCTGGTCGCTGCGGGAAAGACACTTCGCGCTTTGCAGCAGCTTGGGGAAATGTTTCGCTTAAGAACGATGAAAAAGTACTATCTTACCATTGTAAACGGTGAACTTACCAAAGAAACACATATCCACGGATGGCTGGTGAAAGACGAACAGACCAATAAGGTAAGAATCAGTCAGACAGAAGAGCCCCGGATGCAGGAAATTGAGACGGCTTATCGTCCCCTTGCCTCAAACGGCAGACAGACACTTCTTGAAGTACATTTGATCACCGGAAGGACCCATCAGATCCGTGCACACCTTGCATCTATCGGGCATGCAGTGATTGGAGACTATAAATACGGTTCGTTCGGAGTCAATTCTTATTTCAAAAAGAGCTATCACTTAGAAGCACAACTCCTTCACGCATGGAAGATGGAGTTCCCGATCTGCGATGGAGCCCTTTCGGGATTATCCAGCAAAACAGTGACTGCTCCGATTCCTGAAATGATGGAACAGATTATAAAAGGAGAACATCTGGCATGGCAACCTGGAATTCAAGAGGACTGCGCGGTTCAACGCTAGAAGATTTTATTAACCGTACCAATGAACGCTATCTGGATCAGGGGCTTGCCCTGATCCAGAAGATTCCCACACCGATCACACCGGTACGAATGGACAAAGAAAACCGTCATATCACGCTGGCGTATTTCGACCAGCGCAGTACCGTAGATTATATCGGAGCTGTACAGGGGATTCCTGTCTGCTTCGATGCCAAGGAATGTAATACCGATACCTTTCCGCTTCACAATATCCATGAGCATCAGGTCACATTCATGGAAAATTTTGAGAAACAGGACGGAATTTCCTTTATCATAATTTATTACAGTGCAAAAAACGAACTCTATTACATGCGCTTTCAGGAACTGAAACATTTCTGGATGCGAGGGCAGGAGGGTGGTCGAAAAAGTGTGAGGCAAGAAGAACTGAATCCTGCATTTTTCATGCAGTTAAAAGGCGGAATCTATGTTCCGTATCTGGAAATGATACAAAAAGACCTGGATTTACGAGAAGATACACCTTGACAATTAGTGGGAAAATCCTTATAATACAACAAGGCTTTGTTTAACGTGGTAGCACGCTAAAGTGAATGAACACATCATGCCTATGGCATATCTGAAGAAAGAATAAAATCAGAACATAAAAAGGAGTTATCAATTTATGAAGCAGTTATTACATACCCCGGAGGGCGTCAGAGACATTTATAAGGATGAGTGTGCCAGAAAGCTTGCGCTGACAAACCGCCTCCATAAAGTACTCCATTTATACGGATATCATGATATTCAGACACCTACATTTGAATTTTTTGACGTATTCCGCAAAGAGATCGGAACGATTCCTTCAAAGGAATTATATAAATTTTTTGACCGGGAGGGGAACACACTTGTACTAAGACCGGATATGACACCGCAGATTGCGCGAGTTGCCGCAACCCTTCTCGGAGAACATGAATTCCCGGCACGCCTATGCTATGTCGGAAATACTTTTATCAATCATTCCAGCTACCAAGGAAGATTGCGGGAAAGCACCCAGATTGGAGCTGAATTTCTGGGGCTTGACAGCGTAGATGCCGATGCCGAAATGCTCGCATTGGTGGTGGACTGCCTGAAAAAGGCAGGGCTCGAGGAATTCCAGATCAATGTCGGAAATGTCGACTTCTTCCAAAGTCTGATGGAAGACGCACACGTGGATGAAGAAACCGAAATACGCCTACGGGAGCTGATCGCAAACCGGAATTATTTCGGAATGGACGAATTGCTGACAGAAGCAGAGGTAAAGCGCAGCACCCGGGAAGCGCTTTCCGCCCTTTCCGAGCTTGTAGGCGGCGTGGAAATCCTGGAACAGGCAAAACGGATCGCACCGAGTTCCAAAGCACTCAAGGCAGTCAAGCGTCTGGAAGCTATCTATGAAGTACTGAAAGCTTACAATGTATCTGATTATATCAGTTTTGACCTGAGTATGTGTGGAACATACGGATACTATACCGGAATCATTTTCCGCGGCTATACATTCGGAACAGGCGATGCCATCGTAAAAGGAGGACGTTACGATCAACTGGTAGAAAAATTTGGAAGGTCCATGCCGTCGATCGGATTTGCCATCGTGATCGATGATCTGATGAACGCACTGCAGCGCCAGAAGATCCGGATTCCTCATGGTCAGAAGAATACGCTCATCATTTACGATGAAGGACGGCAGAAAGATGCTGTACTGCTGGCGCGCGAATTCCGAAGCAAAGATAAAAACACAGAATTACTGATGAAAGAAGAGGACCGTTCGGTCGAGTTCTATATCGACTACGGTAAACGAACGCTTGCTGGAGGACTTTTGTATCTTCAAAATACCAGTCAGATACGAATGTTCAATCTTCAGACCGGTGAACAGAAAATAATAAAAAGTAGGGATTAACGATGAAGGACATGAGATATTTAACATTTGCCCTCTGTAAGGGACGACTTGCAAGACAGACGCTGGAACTGTTAGAGCAGATGGGAATTACCTGTGACGAGATGAAGGATAAAGATTCCCGGAAACTGATTTTTGTAAACGAAGAACTGAAACTGAAATTCTTTTTATCAAAAGGGCCGGATGTGCCAACCTATGTAGAATATGGTGCGGCAGATATCGGTGTTGTCGGAAAGGACACCATTCTGGAAGCCGGCAGAAAAGTGCATGAAGTACTGGATCTCGGATTCGGGAAATGCCGGATGTGTGTGTGCGGTCCTGCCGAAGCCAGATCTTGCCTGGATAACCACGAACTGATCCGGGTTGCAACGAAATACCCGGCGATTGCAAAGGACTATTTCTACAACACCCGACATCAGACTGTGGAGATCATCAAGCTCAACGGTTCTATTGAACTGGCACCAATCGTCGGACTTTCCGAAGTAATCGTTGACATCGTGGAAACCGGATCTACTCTGCGTGAAAACGGTCTGACGGTGTTGGAAGAGGTTTGTCCGCTTTCTGCGCGTATGATCGTCAATCCGGTCAGTATGCGTCTGGAGAACAAACGAATCAAAGAACTTCTGATGAATATGCGTACGATTTTGAAAGGAGAAGAATAGACGATGAGAATACAAAAGCTGAATAAAGATACGAAACAGAATCTTCTTGAGGATCTTCTGAAAAGAAGTCCGAACAGCTATGGACAGTATGAAGCAAGCGTACAGTCCATTCTGAACGAAGTGAAAGAGAAAAAAGACGAAGCTGTGTTTGCTTTTACCAGAAAATTCGACGGAGCTGAGATTTCAGCGGACAACATTCTGGTGACCGAAGCAGAGATCGAAGAGGCCTATCAGGAAGTGGATGCTTCCCTGCTGGATGTGATCCGCAAAGCCCGTAACAACATTGAAAATTTCCATGCAAAACAGCGTCAGAACAGCTGGTTCGACAGCAAACCGGATGGAACCATCCTTGGACAGAAAGTCACACCGCTTCAGAGAGTCGGAGTCTATGTACCGGGCGGAAAAGCAGTCTACCCGTCTTCCGTACTTATGAACGTCATGCCTGCAAAGGTTGCCGGTGTGGATGAGATCATTATGGTTACACCACCAGGTAAAGAAGGAAAGATCAGTCCCAATACGCTGGTTGCGGCAAAAGAAGCAGGAGTCGATAAAATCTATAAAGTAGGCGGGGCACAGGCAATCGGAGCCCTTGCGTACGGAACGGAATCCATTCCAAAAGTAGATAAGATCGTGGGCCCGGGAAATATTTATGTGGCACTTGCAAAGAAGGCGGTCTATGGACATGTAAGCATCGATTCCATCGCCGGCCCAAGCGAGATTCTGGTGATTGCCGATGAAACTGCAAATCCAAGATATGTAGCCGCAGACCTGTTGTCTCAGGCGGAACATGATGAACTGGCTTCTGCGATCCTGGTTACTACAAGCGAGGAACTTGCAAAAGCTGTTTCCAACGAAGTGGACGGATTCCTGAAAGTTCTTTCCCGGTCTGAGATCATTGCAAAATCTCTCGACAACTATGGTTATATTCTGATTGCAGATACGATGGATGATGTGATCGATGTGGCAAATGAGATCGCTTCCGAACATTTGGAGATCCAGACTAAGAATCCATTTGAAGTGATGACTAAGATTCGTAATGCGGGAGCGATTTTCATCGGAGAATACGCAAGCGAACCTCTTGGAGATTATTTTGCGGGGCCGAACCATATCCTGCCGACCAACGGAACGGCCAAATTCTTCTCACCGCTCTCCGTAGACGATTTTGTGAAGAAGTCCAGTATTATTTCTTACTCCAAAGATGCCCTTTCCAGGGTTCACAAAGATATCGAAGCCTTTGCAAAAGCAGAACAGCTTACCGCACATGCCAATTCCGTACATGTTCGTTTTGAAAATGAGGAGGAATAGAATATGCCGGATCGAAGTGCAATAGTTGAAAGAATTACAAAAGAAACACAGATTACCGTCGAGCTGAATCTGGACGGACAGGGTATGACTGATATTTCCACCGGAATCGGTTTCTTCGATCATATGCTTTCCGGTTTTGCCCGTCACGGACTTTTCGATCTTAGAGTCAACGTGAACGGGGATCTCGATGTGGATTGTCACCATACCATCGAAGATACCGGAATCGTACTCGGACAGGCGATTCAAAAAGCACTGGACGATAAGAAAGGAATCAAGCGTTACGGACATTTTCTGCTTCCGATGGACGAGACACTGGCTCTTTGTGCTATTGATCTCTCCGGCAGACCGTACCTGAATTATGATGCATCCTTTACATCCGAACGGATCGGGGAGATGGACACCGAAATGGTGCGCGAATTCTTCTATGCCGTTTCCTACAGTGCGGCCATGAATCTTCATCTGAAAATTCTCGACGGAGTCAACAATCATCACATGGCAGAAGCTCTGTTCAAAGCATTCGGAAAAGCTCTGGACATGGCCTGCATGGAAGAACCAAGAATGAAAGAGGTATGGTCTACGAAAGGAACCCTATAAGAAACGACGGAAAAGGAGTTTAACATGAGTTATAAAAGATTAATTCCCTGTATTTTTATCAATAAAGGGAAAGCAGTAAAATGGTTTGACAATATGGAAATTGTATCCGACGATGTGGTTGCGCTTGCAAAAGAGTACAACAATCACGGCGCGGATGAACTTCTTGTGTTTGATCTTTCCGACTCCGACGAAGACCACGACGAATCCATCGATCTGATGAAAAAGATCAATCGTGTCATTCATATTCCGATGGTCGCAGGCGGAAATGTGAGACGTCAGGAAGATGTAAAGAAGATTCTCTATGCGGGTGCTAAACGCGCCATGCTGAATTTCTCCAAGCCGGATGCCGGAAAACTGATGGAAGAAGTTTCCAAACGATTTGGAAAAGATAAAATCGCAGTGTCTTTAAATGATTTTGATGCACTTTTTAAACAGCAGCATACCATTCAAAACTACAGCAGCGAGATCATTTTCATGCACAGACTGGATCTGGATTCGGTCATGAATATCACGGATATACCATGTGTTGTGGTTACCGATACACTGGAAGAACCGGAGCTTCTTAAAATTCTGAAATGTCCGGGTGTCAAGGGACTCTCCGGACGCTATGTAAGCCAGAAAGGAATGGATTTCACCGCCTATAAGGAAACTTGCGCTAAGGAAGGAATTCGAATGACATCCTTCGAAAGCAAGATGGATTTCTCCGAATTCAAACTAAATTCGGATGGATTGCTTCCGGTTATCGTACAGCACTATAAGACATCCGAGGTGCTGATGCTGGCCTATATGAACCAGGAGGCGTTTGAACAGACGGTGAAATCCGGAAGGATGACCTATTTCAGCCGCAGCCGTCAGAGCCTCTGGACGAAAGGGGAGACTTCCGGTCATTTCCAGTATGTCAAATCCCTCACCATCGACTGCGACAAAGATACCTTGCTCGCAAAGGTGGATCAGGTGGGAGCAGCCTGCCATACCGGCAATCCGACCTGTTTCTTCCAGCCGGTGGTCGGAAGCGATTATGATGAGACCAATCCGCTGCAGGTATTCGAAAGTGTATATCAGACAATTCAGGACCGCAAGATTCATCCGAAAGAAGGTTCCTACACGAATTATCTTTTCGATAAAGGAATCGATAAGATCCTGAAAAAAGTAGGAGAGGAAGCAACCGAAATCGTGATTGCGGCCAAGAATCCGAATCCGGAAGAGATCAAATACGAGATCTCAGATTTTCTTTACCATGCAATGGTGCTTATGGTAGAGCGCGGTGTAACCTGGGACGATATCGTACAGGAACTTGCAGACAGATAAATAAAGAAAGGCGTTAAAATCATGTTAGAAGAAAAGAAATTAAAAGATGAAGAACTGGATCAGGTGAGCGGTGGAGAAAAGTGGTATGAAAGCTATCCGATACAGACAGGTTCTGAAGAACAGTCTTCCCAAACAAATAATATCGATTCCGCCGGTGCAAAGTCAGCTTCTGCGGAAAAGGCAAGCATAAGAATACTTTAGTAATCAAGCTCATAGAAACCGACACCCCGGCATATATTTTTCTAAGATATATGCCGGCTTTTTTTACATAATAATCATTATTCTTCCCTGATTGAAAGGAGCGTTCCACCATGGCAAATACTCAAAAGCAAAGAGAAGAACTACTGCGTGCGGCCAGAAAAACGGGGATGACCGGGAGTGCCCCGGCTGTCCATCCTCGCTATCGGGCGATCTACCGGAATCTTTACGGAGAAGAAGCTGTACATACACCGTCCGGAACACTGGGGACCCGGATTCTGCTGAGTCTGATCTTTTTTGCCGTGTTTCTTTCTTCCGACTACAACAACCAGCACATCTGGAAATTCTCACAGACAGAAATCATAAAAGAAATCCAGGCACAGCCGGATTACAGAAGCTATGTAAATCAGTTTCTGAATCTGTGAATTGACTTTTGGGCTGTGAGAATTTATCTTAAAAGAAGATAAGACTCCCACCGCTATAGGTGGCGAGTTGCAGCAAGTACGCCGAGGCGTACTTGAAAGTATACACCAGAACGAAAAAAGGAGTCGTATGAAAAAATGCTGATGATAAACAAACGAACGTATCACGGAGAGGATCTGAAATTCTTTGCAATGTGGTCCATGCTGATCGACCATGCCGGCGCCGTACTGATTGAAAATACTTCCCTTTATCAGATTACCGGCTTCCACATGCTGGCTGTAACGTGCCGGCTGATCGGTCGGATCGCATTCCCGCTCATCTGTTTTCTGCTGATTGAAGGTTTCTGCCACACCGGTGACCGCAGGAAATATTTGATGCGCATGGGTTTCTTCGCCCTGATTTCAGAAATTCCTTTCGATCTTACCTTTTTTGGCCGGTTGGATCTGCAAAAGCAGAATGTTTTCTTTACCCTCTTTACCGGAATCCTGCTTCTTTACGCGCTTGAGAAGGCAGAAACATGGGAACATTCGCCTCTGATCCGAAGTTTCATGATAGCGGCATCGACCCTGGCGGGATGTGTGGCGGCCACGGCGGGACGATTTGATTATTCTTATATGGGCATTCTTCTGATTGCAGCCTTGTATCTGTTCCGGAATGACCGTAAAAAGCTGTGTATCGCCGGAGTCGTTCTTTCTCTTTATGAACTGACAGCAGCTCTCGCATTCATTCTTGTCAGAAAATACAACGGTGAAAAGGGGGACGGGATCCTTCCCCGAAACTGGTTTTATCTGTTTTATCCACTTCATTTGCTGGTTCTGTCGGCATGCACTTTTTTGTTAAAGATATAATTTAAAAACGATTCGTTCTGTTTCGTATGGAGTTTTTTTGTACAATATGCTATACTGAAACAAGCGCAAAGCAATTACGCCGAGGCGTAATGAAACGGATGGAGAAAGATAGAAATGAACGACCAATTATTCCGCAAAAAAAGTATGGAGAAGATCACTTTCCCTGAAAATCTGAATGATTATATCCGTGTCGCAAGTCCCGGTGTCTGGATGACGCTGTGTGCCGTCATTCTGATCCTGATCGGCGTGTGCTGCTGGGGCGTGTTCGGTAGACTTGACACAACCGTGCGTACTGCGGCAGTTTCTGACGGAACGCGAACCGTTTGTTATATTTCAGAAGAGAATATCGCTTCCGTGGAAGAAGGAATGACGGTAACCATCGATGATACAGATTACCGGATTACCGCGCTATCCTCCGAACCGCGCCAGATGACCGAAGATGATACATTCTTTTCTGCACCGGACAGGTTATGGAGCAGACTCCTATGGATATGCTGCTTGGAAGTGGAGAGAATTTGAGCTACACCCAGAATGTCCAGACACTGGATTTATACGAGACAGGAAGCCGAGTAGTGAAGGCATTTGGTACCCGCCACCGATTCTTTCACTTTGAATTCTTCCGTCTGGATGAAAACAAAGAAGGACTTGGGCTCAAGGGAGATCTCCTGGGACTGGAAGTCAATATGCGGGCTCCGGGCGGTTACATTCCCCCAACCGATGTGGCGGATCTGTGGCGTTTTATTGATGAGATACCGTATTGGACGGCAGAAAAACACGGATTAAAACGCGTATCCGTATCATGCGGCCGGGATTTCCAACACCTGGCCGCTATAAATAATCCTGGGATTGCGAATGCTTTTACGGTTAGCCTCATAAATCTCTCTCCAACGAGTTCCGGTACCATAAAAATACAGGGAAATATTCCATAAACAGTCACCTGGCACAACTGTATAAGTGACAGGAACTCCAGAAGCAGCTTGATCCGCCGTCTCATAATCTTTTGCCAGATTGGATCTCAGTGCCTCGCACTCAGCATCTGATAATCCGATACTCTTCAAATAATCCCCTGCGGCAGCGGCCAGATCGACTCTGGTCAGATCCGCGCTTTCGGAAGAACCTGTGATCATTCGCAGTGTGGAATCAATGTTGCTGTTCTTTATTGCAATATATTTTTCGCTGTCTTTCTCCAGATGATAGTAGTTGATATAGGTCTGCATATAGTCCTCCACCACCTGTTCGTAAGATGCACCCATATAGCAGGCCAGCAGAGCAGAAACAAATCCTGCCCGATCCTTTCCCTCATCGCAGTGAACCAGATAAGGTCCCTCATTAACAGTGAAGAAGCGCAGTCCTTCCGCCAGACCGTTCTTGAAGTCCTCTGCCACAAAGTTTAAGCTTAAGTTCAGCGCCTTCACCTGACCGTTCTGATACAAAGACGCATAGTAGGGGGAATCAAAGCTATCCTGGGCGATATAGCCGTCAATATCCGCATCGGAGTTCGCCAGGTTCATCACCGTCTGTATTTCGTTAGCTTCCACAAATTCATCGGCATAGGCAGCACGGTTAAATTCATTATTTATGGGACTGCTGCTGCGAAACAGAGCGTTCTTGCCCAGATCACCGGATGCGATATTGCGAAAATTTGCAAAAATCTGATCGGAATCGTAGTCCGCACGTTCGTTGGTTCTCACCAGCTGATGGATGAGATACTGGTCATAATAGCCTCCCTTCTCACCCATGGAAATGGAAACTACCAGATCCTCCATGCTCTTTCCGGCGGGAAACACCCAGGTGAAAGATTTATCCTCTGCAGTTTTCTTTTCGGCAATACCATTTGCTGTGGCAAAATCTCCTGTGTTAATCGCAAGAATCAGCTTATTATCCTTATCCCGTGCCACATAAGATCCGGTGTCTACATCAGAATAGTTGGTGCATAAAGGAATCTGATACGTCTTTCCGTCAATGGTCACAGAAAGAATATCACCGTATTCATAGCCGGCTTCCAGCAGTTTCTCTGGCTCTACATCCAGAACAATATTTCCATACTTTTGAATCTCCTGAACGCCGCTTTCAAACGTCGGGTAAGAGGTTTCCGCTGCGGATGCAGGCAGAACCAATCCGACCATCAGTACGACGCTCAACAACAAGGATACTACTTTTTTCATAGGGATTTTCCTCCTTTATTTCCTCACTATAGTCTTCTTCATATTTATACGATTTAAGGCTTTTACTCAGCTTTTCAAAGTAGATAAATGTACCAAATGATTATATTATTCTTAATTTTACCATGCAAAATAATATGGTTCAAGATGAAATGATGAAAACACATTTTAGGGACTCGGGTGAGAATTACGCAACATATTGATATTATATGGTAAATATGTTATCCTTTATTCGTAACGAATGATTTAAATCAAGAAATGCGGTACATGAAAAGATTCAATACTAATACATCAGTGCAATTTGGAAATAAAAAAGATAATAGGCTCAGGAATTAAAATCAGCATCTTATTAACAGAAGATAGAAGGAGAAGATTAGTTATGAATAAATATACAAGTGATATATCGCCATATGATATTGGCAGAATGAGCTATACAGTTAGATTACTGATGCAACTAAAAGACGATGTGGATCCTTATTATCTTGAAAAAGCTGTGGATTTAGCAATGACAAGATATCCTTATTTTAAGAAATCGTTGATCCGGTCGGGAGAAGAATATCTTTTCGTCGATAATGATCAACCGATAGTTGTTTATGAGAATACAGGAAAGTCGAGAGCGCTCAATTCGCAGGAAGTCAATAATCATCTCGTTTCCGTAGACTATTCAGGTAAATCAATTGGTTTGAACATAAGTCATATGTTGGCCGGCGGATGCGGCACCTTCGAATTGATTAGAACGATTCTCTATTGTTATCTGACTGAACGTTATTCGATTCAATTTACTGTTGAAGATCTGAAACTTCCGGGAGAACCACTTAAGCCGGGGGAACGCGATTATCTGGATCCGGACAAACTTCCTGATGTAAAACCGATGGCATTTGATCGAATAAGTGACGGAGAACTGCCTCTTGCCGATTATATGGCAGCATTCACAAATCCTGAAAGAGCATTAGATTGTTATTATCATATTGAATTTTCTCAGAAAGAATTCATGGCTAAAGCGAAAACATCGGACGGAAGTCCTGCCACATTATTGTCCGCTTTAATGTTCCGTATGTTGTATAAGATGTGGGGAGATAAGAAACTGCCGATTCAATCAAAAATCATGCATAATTTCAGAAATGAGGTTGGTTGCCCGAATACAACCTGTGACATTGTTAGATCAGTCCATGTTTGTTATCCGGATAAAATGGCAGATGCTACTCTGGATAGACTTTGTACAGTCACGAGGGGGGCAGTCATCCTACAAACCCAGCCGGAGAATGCTATTTATGATGGAAAAAGAATGTTTGATCGTCTCAACAATGCAGATAGTTGTACGACGCTTGAGGAAAAGGTGGCATATTGTCAGCAGAATAAGGGCATATCAGCAAGTGTTCAGGACTCCTTTATGGTTAGCTATACCGGTTGGACAAAATGGGGCGATATGATTGATTATATCGAAACCGGTGATGTTATCACGGACGGTCATCTTATGCTGGAAGTTATGTCATTAAATGACAAAATCGGTGTGACATTCGAGCAAGTAGTAAATGATACAAGATATATTGAAGGCTTTATGCGTGAACTGGAAGCCGAAGAAATCCCATATACATTGAGCGGACCGTTTGAAAAGAATATGGCTTCGTTCAAACTTCCAAAGTAAGAATAGAAAGAAACTAAAATAGATCCACTGGATCTTTTTGGCGTATGCATGACAACTAAACCCGCGGAGTGTCGCGAAATAACCTCTTGATCAGTTATTTTGCGACACTCCGCGGATTTTTCATTATTTTAACTCATTCTTGGAATGCATATCCTATTCGGCCTTCTCAGCCTTAGGTGCCTTGATAATAAACTGTTGGACAGCGAATTGAGGGAGACGCAAACGACAAATTATTTTTCCGTCCTTTAAAGAATCGACCGCGCAGTCTGGGAGCTAATGGCAGATTGACAGCGATAATACGG